>PWZB01000181.1 GCA_003567625.1 Bacteroidales bacterium
GTGCAATTTTCAGCTCTTTTACGATATCACAACTGTAACAACAGGTATTCATTCCTGACAATTTCTTAATAATATAAACCCTGACAGGATGACTCAATGCCTTGGCAAATTTTGATATACGCATAATATCATTGCTGTATTTGAATTTTTCAGACATGTTCTTAGATTTGTTAACGACAAAATTACAAAATCATTTCGTTATTTTGCAAAACTACGAAATAATATTTTGCAAAAAACCGTGATTTCACCAAAATATTTACCACGCAATTCCTGCTTTTTTTAAAAACAGACAAATCAGGTTATGTTTAATACATAATTTCCGATAGCCAAAGTTGCCGTCATCATCTTATTTTAGGGAGATTCAATTTTTCAGCAAGAAAATTACCTAAAAAATTATCGGTTATTATTGTTGCAGTGAGGTGTTAAATGGAAATTCAAAAAAATATCTCGCAGGGTAAATCAGTGAAACCCGGGATAACTGATATTTTTGGTATATTTTCGGTGGACTCAAAAAAGATAAGAATGAAATGAAGTTCAAAAAGCTAATTACACTAAAATATTTTATAGAATAATCACCATCTTTGCACTCATGCACAATCAGATTAAAAAACAAGACATACGCAAACTGACCCGGGAGCAGTTAGCCGGATTTTTTCGCAAATCGGGCAAGAGTTCATTCAAAGGGAAACAGGTATGGGAGTGGTTGTGGAAAAAACACGTTCTTGATTTTGATGATATGACAAACATCTCGCTCAATGAGCGAAATTTGCTGAAGGAGAACTTCCTTGTAAAACATACAAATATCAAAGATTACCTGGTCAGCAAAGATCAAACTATTAAAGCCGCTTTTCTGCTTTATGACGGTCAATCAGTTGAGGGGGTATTAATACCTGTCGGCGGTCGAATAACAGCGTGCATCTCTTCGCAGGCAGGATGCTCATACAGTTGTGTTTTTTGTGCAACCGGTCAGATGGGGTTTATCAGAAACCTTGGTTATGCAGAAATATATGACCAGGTGGTCAGGCTCACAAGCCTTTCAGTTGAGAAATACAATAAAGGGCTCAGCAACATTGTTTTTATGGGCATGGGCGAACCTCTTGCGAATTACAGTAACGTTATCAGTGCCGTCAATCTTATATGTCATAAAAACGCCCTGTCCATGTCTCCCTCCCGTATTACCCTGTCAACGGCAGGTATAGTAAAAGGAATTAATAAACTGGCACAGGATAAGGTAAAGTTCAACCTCGCAGTATCATTGCATTCGGCTGAAAACGATAAAAGATCCCGGCTGATGCCCCTGAACAAAAAAAACAACCTTCAGGACCTGGCATCATCTCTAAAAAACTTTTACCGGGCAACAAACAAAAGGATAACAATAGAATACCTGTTGATTGATAATTTTAATGATTCGCCCGATGATGCAACCGCACTTGCAAAATATTGCAAACAATTTCCCGCAAAAATTAATATCATTGAGTATAACCCGGTGAAAAACAAACCTTTCAATAAACCATCAAAAAATAAAATTGAAATGTTCATAAAAACCCTGGAGAAATTCAATCTGATCATTAATATTCGTAAAAGCAGGGGTAGCGATGTAAATGCAGCGTGCGGGCAATTGGCAATACAGGGGTTGTTCAATTCCGAACAAATTATCACAAGTAATGAGTAATGAGTGATTGGTGACGGATGGGAAGTTTTTTATAAAAATTAAATTGCCGGTTATGTTATTTATCTCATTAAAAAATTATAATTTTACATTGTAAAAATAAAACAACATATAAGTGATTTTAGCAAACATGCTGGTAAAATATCTCATAAACGACTCCGTCATCCCATTGAGAACATCCGACACGGCGGTTACTGCGCTAAGTTTGATGGAAGATTTAAGGGTGTCACATCTTCCTATAGTAAACAACAAGAATTTTCTTGGCCTTATTTCCGACACAGACATATATGACCTCAACAAGCCTGATGAACCCCTGGGAAACCACAAATTATCACTTATAAGGCCTTATCTGTTGTACAGCCAGCACTTCTACGATGCTATTAAACTGGTTGCGGAACAAAAGCTCACAATCATACCCGTACTCGACAATAACAATAATTATCTCGGGTGTATAACTCTTTTCGGGCTAACCGAAAAGATGGCCAAAATAATCTCTTTTGACCAGCCGGGCGGAATAATAGTAATTCAGGTTAACAGTATTGACTACTCGCTAAGCGAAATCTCAAGAATCGTCGAATCAAATGATGCAAAAATTCTAAGCAGCTATATTACTTCGTTTGAAGATACCACCAAATTTGAAGTAACAATAAAAGTTAATAAAATTGATATCTCTCCTATAATACAAACCTTTAACCGCTATGATTATATAATTACTGCAACTTTTTCGGAAGAAAGCGATTATGATGACCTGCTCAATGACCGTTATAACCAGTTGATGAAATACCTGGATCTCTGATATACAATTGAGTTGATATTTTATAGTTAACTAATATAGCCGTATTGTTTAAACCAATCTAAGCAATCTTCAACAGCTTTACTAACCGGTGTCTGCGGCATATCAAGTTCTTTTACGGCTTTCTGAGGGGAATAATAGTTCTTTATAAACATGATTCGTGTATTTACCCTGTTAAAAGGGTTATTAAAGCCCATCACAGCAAAAAAGCTCCCGATATTTCCGGCTAAAACAAAAACAGGTGATGGGACCTTAACAAACAACTTTTTGTTTCCTGTTACCTGTTCTATAAGTTTAAAGAATTCAAAATAGCTCATATTTTCTCCTGCCAGAAGATAACATTCACCATTTCTGCCTTTATCAATGGCATTGCATGCAGCCACGGCAACATCACCGGCATGTACGAAGTTTTTGCCTCCCGGGGGAACCGGTATTACTTTTCTCTTATAGCCCAGCAATACAAGTTTGCCGGAGCTTGGCTTAGCATCGCGCCGGCCAATCATAAAGGTTGGGTTAACAACTACTATTTCGGGTTTGGCATTTTCGGCATATTTTAGTACGGCATATTGTCCCGCTTGCTTGCTTACAGCATAATTTGACACCGTAAAAGGGAACCTGGGCGGTAAATTTTCCGTACCGGGATCTTCAATGCTCCCGTGTCCGAAAGCATTGGCTGAACTTACATAAACTACCCTTTTAACGTCATTTTCTTTGGCAACTTTCATAACCGTTTCAGTTGCATGAACATTAACCGGCAGGTAATCTTCAAAAGAGCCATGATGCTGGCTGGTATCAGCCGCGGCATGAACAACAATTCCACAACCTTTAACTGCCCGTTCAACATCCCGGTAACTGGTAATGTCACCATAAACTTTTTCAAATTCAATACCCCGGAGCGAAAGCAAATTGCTCGTCCGGCGAACCATGCCCCTGACAGCAAATTTCCTTTTTGTAAGTTCAAATATTATATTGGATGCCAGCAGCCCATTGGCTCCCGTCACTAATACCTTCATAACGACTGGCCTTATTATTGCTGTGTTTGAATTTCGCGTCTTACCTTATTCGAAAGAACTGATGTTTTTATTGAGTCAGGTAAGGCTTTAAGTAAAAACCAATTTATGTAGTTGCCAAATCCCGGAACAATTACCGGCTTGCGTTTAAACATTCTGCGTACCGCTGTGGCTGCTACCTCTTCGACAGAACACAATCCCATCTTTCCAAAAAAACCCTGCCTTCTGATCCGTTTCCTTACATCAACATTCGTCCTCATAGGCCCCGGATGCAAAACACTAACCGAAATACCGCTTCCCTTCAGTTCCTCATTCAACCCTCTCGAAAAATAATAAATAAATGACTTGGATGCAGGATATATGGTCTTATATCCAATCGGGCTAAATGATAACATACTCGAAACATTAAGAACATAAGCATTATGATGTGTTCTTAACCCCGGAAGCAACTGGCGGGTTAATAAAACCAGCGCCCTGATATTTAAATTAATAATGTTTTCCAGGTAATCAATACCCGACTTATCAAAAACCATGGTACCCCCAACTCCCGCATTATTTATCAAAATATCCACTTTATAGTTTGCCGACACCCAGCCGGTTATCCTTGATATATCCTCTTTCTTTGTCAGATCAGCCTCCAGGTAATCAGATTTAACCCCAAACTCATCTTTGATCTGTTCGCACAAATAACTCAAACCTTCACCAGGCAACGAAATAAGTAAGACGTTAATTTTTCTGCCGGCAAGTTCAAAAGCCAATGCTTTACCCAAACCCTTGCTTGCTCCCGTAATTAAAGCGTAAACGCTTTCCGGACCATCCATCATAAACTATTCTTATATGAAGTTCTTCAATACAAATTATATTTTTACGGTAATTACAAACTAAACAAAACATGTAAGATAAATATCCTCTAAAAAGGGAAAAGGCAAAAAACTATCCCCACCCTGCTTCAATATTTTTACTAAATCTCCCCGGCAAATATTAAATATAAGTTTCAAATAAATTAAAAATTGAACTTTCAGACAAAAATACACAATCTTTATAATGAATAAAAGAGAAAAAAGAAAAAATATAACTCATTATAACCAGGAGTACAAAACTGCCGCAGCCAAAAAAATTAAATGAAATGAAATTATAGATGTAAAAACATGATTTGGCATTTTGAAAATTGATAGTATGAGTAGCCGAAACCAAAAAATTTTTGCCCTTTCAAACATTATAACAACAATCTTCAAATAATCTAAAGCTATAAAAAATAACAAAAAACCTCATTACGCCTGGCCCTGATTTTAATATTGCGCGGAATTTTTCCATGTAAAGACAACAAAGTAAAATATTTACAACCTAAATTGTTTTGAGTTTTTATCTGACATACTGATATTAAGTGTTTTTACCTTGTTTCGGTTAAGTTTTATTTTAGATTTTAGGGCTTATAATAATGCAAAAGAAAATAAAAGATATGATCTCCATATTATTTTATTAATAAAAATTGGGATAATTTCCTGATAAAATTATAAATTCGCTGGTTGATTTCAATTAATAAACATTACACAAAAATGATCTATTATTTATATAGTTTTATTAACTTCCTTTACATCAATATTAAACGCAGGGACTCTTACTTCTTTTAATACTATCAGACTGTTGAATATATTATTTATTTGATCAAAAATCATTTTAATTTCATTTAAAAAAAATATTATGGAATTGCCGTATGCTGAACCGTATAAGATAAAAGTAATAGAATCCATTCGCAGGAGCACATTTTTGGAACGTGAAAAATGGATTAAAGATTCAGGATATAATCTTTTTAAGCTTCGTAGCGACCAGGTTTTCATTGACCTGTTAACCGACAGTGGTACGGGTGCAATGAGTGATGAGCAATGGTCTGAAATAATGAAGGGGGATGAAAGCTATGCTGGTTCTGAATCATATTTTAAGCTGTTTGATGCTGTTAACGGATTGCTGGGTATGCCCTGTTTTTTGCCTGCACATCAGGGCAGGGCGGCTGAAAATGTTTTATTTTCTGCACTTATCAAAGCCGGTGATATAATTCCGGGCAACTCACATTTCGATACTACCAAAGGCCATATAGAGTTTCGCAAAGCGACTGCAATTGATTGCACAATAGATGAGGCTTTTGACACATCAAGTTTTCATCCATTCAAAGGCAATGTTGATTTGCAAAAGCTTGAAGATATATTTAAAAAATATCCAAAAGAAAGGATTCCTCTTTGCATAATCACAATAACGTGCAATACGTCGGGCGGGCAACCTGTTTCATTGAAAAACATAAAAGCAGTATCCGAATTATGTAAAAAATACGGTATCAGGTTGTTTTTCGATGCTGCCAGGTTTGCTGAAAATTCATATTTTATAAAAAAAAGGGAAGAGGAATATAAAGATGTATGCATCAGAGATATTGTAAAAGAGATGTTTTCATACGTTGATGGTGCTACTATGAGCAGTAAAAAAGACGCTATAGTAAATATCGGAGGATTTATTGCTTTACGCGAAAAGGAGTTATACGACAAAACTATTGTTTATAGCATATTGTATGAAGGATATCTAACATATGGGGGTATGGCAGGCAGGGATATGGCTGCATTGGCACAGGGGCTCAGGGAAGGAACAGATTTTCACTATCTTGAATCCAGGATAGAACAGGTTGCCTATTTAAGCCGGAAGCTAAAGGAATTTAATATTCCCGTTCAGGAACCCGCCGGAGGTCATGCAGTATTCGTGGATGCCAGACGCTTTTTATCCATACTGCCAAAAGAGCAATTCCGGGCTCAAACCCTGGCTATAGAACTTTATAAAGAAGGAGGGGTAAGAGGTGTTGAGATAGGAACATTGTTAGCTGACCGCGACCCCGAAACCAGAAAAAACCGTTACCCGAAACTGGAACTGCTGAGGCTGGCAATACCCAGAAGAGTTTATACCAACAATCATATGGACTATGTGGCAACTTGCCTGGCTAATATATACGAAAGACGAAATGAAATAACCACAGGATATAAAATAGTTAAAGAAGCTCCAATTATGAGACACTTTACAGTTGAACTGGAAAAAATATAAAAAAGCATAATTCTGTTTTTTACAACAGATAACCCACAGAAAACAGAAGCTGAAAAGGTTTTCTGGCTTCAATTATACATACTAAACACATTACAAGCATAACGGAGAAAAATTAAAAATTTTTTTGTTTTTTTCATATCTTTACATATTGGCAAAAGCAAAAAATAATTTGTGTTTTTACTGCTATTAAAAAAAAGAAACTTTGGAACTAATTACTATTTTGATCCTTTCACTCGGCCTGTCAATGGATTGTTTCGGCGTTTCCATCATAAATGGCATGGCTCCCGAAACATTACAACCGGGCACAAAGCTTAAAGTGGCTTTATCTTTTGCCATAGCGCATGGCATTATGATCATGGCAGGGTTTTACCTCGGGGGGACTATTGAATCGCTTGTGAAAAACATAGATCACTGGATTGCTTTTTTAATATTGAGTTTCGTGGGATTAAAAATGATTGTCACCAGCATCAGGTCAAATCCTCTTACAAAAGCTTTTGACATCAATAAGACCGGGGTGATTTTAAGTTTATCCGTCGCTACCAGTATAGATGCACTGATCGCAGGTACCAGCATACCGTTTTTGCATTACCGGATCGGCTTGACAGCTCTCATTTTAACAGTAGTTGTTTTTATAATTACATTTATAGGTATTCATACAGGGCAAAAGATAGGGCTGCTTTTTGGAAAAAGAGCCGGGGCTGTCGGCGGAATATTCCTTATTGCAATTGGAATAGCAAACCTCCTGCCGCTATTAATATAATACTTAAATTTCTAAATTGAAATTTAACAAATAACAATAAAATAAGAATAACCAAATAACAAATTACAAATAACAAATTACTGCCGAGCGGAGCGAGACAACGAACACATATAAAAAAATTAAACATTATGTGAGTAAATAATATCCAAATTTCAATTATTCAAATTCCAAACATATTTGTTTTGGTAATTGAGATTTTGATAATTGAGATTTATTTGAAATTTGGGATTTGAGATTTGGGATTTATTTTGAGCTTGGGATTTGGTATTTACTCACAGAGTGTTTAATTATATTGTGTTCGTTGTCTCGCTATGCTCGGCAGTAATTTTTTATGATTCATTTTAAAATTTTAGGTAATAATTAATTCTAAACGACCATAAGATTGCATCCCCTCATTTCACTATGGTCCATACGCCCCAATACTTCAAAGGTCTGATCGGGGTTTTGTTTTCCCAGATCATGTGTAGCTAAAAAAGAGCATGAAAAAACATTAGCAAGGTCAATCACATTTATTACACCGGTACGCCCGGGCACAACATCAGAAAAAGGATCGTTAATATCTCTAAAGACCACTTTCATCCATGGCGGCGTTTTAAATTTACCATTATTTAATGCATAAGCCTGAGACAATAACTCTGTCATACCATACTCTGAATGAATTTCATCAACACCAAAAGCGCAAAGAAGTTTATCGTGAAGTTCTTCACGTACCATCTCTTTTCTCATACCTTTCATACCGCCTGTTTCCATAACAACAGTGTTTTTCAGCTGTAAAGGGTATTTCCCGGCAAAATCCAGCAATGCATAACTCACACCTGTTAATAATATTTTTTCTCCCCGTGTTATCAAACTTTCAAGCCTTTCTTTCAATGCTTTGTGATTGTGCAGGTAAAACCCGTTGTCTTTATGGCTACTGCTTTGCATCAGCCTGTCGATCATATACACCAGTGACGAATTAACTCTTTCCACATAACCAGGCAACAACGCCAGTATACAATACCCGGAAGGATCACCGTAAAAAAGCCTGAAACACCTGGTTATACTTTTATTATATATTCCCGAATATTTTATATAGTGTTTTGAAGCAACAGCCGACGTAGTTGTACTGCTGTGAAAGCACAATTCCGGCTTTCCGGATCCACATATTAATTTATGGTTACGAAAAAAATCTGCAGGAATAAAGGGTATATCCTCAAGGTTTTGAATATTACCGGGAATACGATGCAATATATCACAAAACTTTTTGTAAACAGGGCAATTGTGATATTGATAATTAAAAACAGAAAGAGAAACTTTTTCAAAATCATGAAAATCCTTTATTCCAAATATACATTCAACAAGTTCTTCGATATCCATTTTCTCTATTTGTCGGATCATTTTGCATGCGTGAATTTAAGGTTTTTTACTTTATTTATTTCGAATCTGTTTTTTATAATGTTGGAAAATTACAAAAATCTTTATTGATTAGTCAGAAAAAAGTTTAAAATTTTACCAAAAACAAGATTACAAAAAGTAATAACATAAAAATAGTTCCTGGGGTTTTATTAATTTAGCAGAATCAATAGAATATTTCGGACATGAACAAGAACCTTGATCCCACATCGCAAAATCTCACTTTTGAAGAGAGGGAGTTTGAGAAGGCTTTACGCCCTGATACTTTCGGCAGTTTCACTGGTCAAAAGCAGGTCGTTGACAATCTTCGTGTATTTGTCAAAGCGGCCCGTCAGCGTAATGAAGCTCTCGACCATGTTTTATTGCATGGCCCGCCGGGGCTGGGTAAAACCACTCTTGCCCATATCATTGCCAATGAAATGAATGTAACGATAAAACACACATCCGGGCCTGTTCTGGACAAGCCCGGCGACCTTGCCGGATTACTTACCAACCTGGAAGCCAGTGATGTTTTGTTCATAGATGAAATACACCGCCTGAGCCCCGTCATAGAAGAATACCTTTACTCGGCTATGGAAGATTACCGCATTGACATAATGATAGAAAGCGGCCCTAACGCCAGAAGTGTCGAAATAAAACTAAACCCTTTCACATTAATTGGCGCCACAACACGTTCGGGGCTTCTGACATCACCCCTTCGTGCACGATTCGGTATAACCTCAAGGCTCAATTATTACGATGCCGGCTTATTAAAAAAAATAATCACCAGGTCGGCTTCAATTCTCAAAGTCAATATCAGCGACAATGCTGCGGAAGAGGTATCACGCCGCAGCCGTGGCACCCCGCGAATTGCCAATGCTTTGCTCAGAAGAGTCCGTGATTTTGCACAAGTAAAAAACAAAGGCAGCATTGACCTTGAAATATCACTTTTTGCCCTGAATGCCTTAAATGTTGACAAACACGGCCTTGATGAAATGGATAACAAAATATTAAACACCATAATTGATAAATTTAAAGGAGGGCCGGTCGGGCTTAACACCATATCTACCGCCGTCGGTGAAGATCCCGGAACCATAGAAGAGGTTTACGAACCGTTCCTCATACAGGAAGGTTACCTGCAAAGAACTTCACGCGGTCGTGAAACTACTGAAAATGCTTACAAACACCTCGGAAAAACAAAACACCCGTCACAAAAATCTCTTTTCGACTAATTTCCGGGAATATATTAAATATATGAAAGACAAATACCCAAATAATAACATTATCAATTCGCAAATAATTAAAAAAAAAGCCAAAAATCTTGGATTTGACTTTTGCGGAATAGCGCCTGCCTCCAAACTTACAAAAGAAAAATATCTGTTCGAAAAATGGCTCTCAATGAAATGCCAGGGCAAAATGAGCTATCTTGAAAAAAATTCAGAATTGCGATTTAACCCCTCTCTGCTTCTTAATAACGCCAAATCAGTTATATCATTAGCTCTGAATTATTACCCCAAAAAAAAACAAAACCCCAAAACCAGGTATAAATTATCAAAATATGCATATGGAAAAGATTACCATTTGATTATAAAAGAAAAACTGTCAGCTCTGCTCAAATATATACGCGAAAAAACCGGCAATGCTGATGGCCGTGCTTTTGTTGATTCGGCACCTGTTATGGAAAAATTATGGGCGAAAAAAGCAGGACTTGGATGGATAGGTAAAAACTGTTGTTTTATTATCCCACAACATGGCAGCTACTTTTTCCTGTGTGAATTAATAGTTGATATTGAACTACAATATGACAACCCCTTTGAAAAAAACTATTGCGGTAATTGTACCCTTTGTATTGATAATTGCCCCACACAGGCTATAAGTGAAGAGGGATTCGTAAACGCAAAAAAATGTATCTCATACCTTACAATCGAAATGAAAGATCCTGTTGACAAAATCTCAAATCCTCCCGAACTCAAAAACTGGATCTTCGGATGTGACATTTGCCAGGATATTTGCCCATGGAACCGTTTTGCAAAACCGGAAAACAAAAATCTTTTCCAGCTTAATGAAACAATACTTGATTATAACGATAATAAATGGGAAAACTTTACCATGGAACAATACCTCGCCGTTAAAAAATCAGGTTCGCCAATATCCCGGATAAAATATGAAAAACTAAAAAACAATATTGAATATGTCAAAAATAGCAAATCCGTTTGATACGTATTCGCAAAACTCTTTTCAGGTATAGCAATCAAGTCTCACGTTCTAAGCCAGGAAGTAATTGACCTTAAATGTTACAAAACAGATTAAATCTGCAACCGGAATAAACTTGCCCAAACGAAAAATTTAAAAGTTTTAACTTTTTAAGTATAATTACTTATTAAACGCATCAAAAGGTAATCTATCTTTGTTTTTCAATACTAAATATAAACCATATACAGGAAATAAAAAACAATAATTTTGTAAGGAATACTTTACCTGCATATTTTGCATTTGCAATAAATACAGTATATTTACGGATAAAAATTTTTACAAGTCATCATATTTTTGTCTGCTTTTTATTTAATTAAACTACACGTTCTGTCTTTATTTACAGAATGTTATGTTCTTTGAATACTTGAAATCAAAAAACAACGACGGATTACTTTTTTGGTAATAAAAAATTTGTTGTATTTTTACACTCTTTTTTACATCATTATAATAATTAACATTTTTGGCTGTTTTAATTAATAATTTTAGTTTTTGCCATATTTTTTTATTATCAAAGAAGAAAAAGCATAAATGGTTAAAAGGATTCCAGCGTTGATATTCTGTATGTTTCTTGGTTTTAACTTAATGTCTCAACAGGATGTGCAATTTAGCCACAATATGTTCAACATAATGGGTTTCAATCCGGGATATGCAGGTGCACGTGAAGCTATATGTGCAACGGCTCTTGCCAGGCAACAATGGGTAGGATTTCGCGATGAAGAAAATACACGTGTTCATCCCCAGACTTACAGTCTTAATGTTGATGCACCGGTTCCTATTTTAAGAGGCGGATTATCGGCAGGTTTTTTACAGGACCAGTTAGGATTTGAAACAAATTTAGGTGTAAAAATAGGATATGCTTATCATGCATCGTTAGGCTTAGGCAATTTAGGAGTTGGGTTTCATGCAGGCTTCCTTGATAAAAACATTGATTTTGACCAGTTTAATCCAATAAATGAAGGAGATCCGGCACTTACAGGTGCAAGTGAAGAGTCAGCAATGTTTTTTGACGTGGCACTGGGCGCTTTCTACGAACTGGATGATTGGTGGACAGGTATATCTTTTTCTCAAATAGTCCAAAGCGGCCGGGAAATAGGAGGAGGAGAAGCTGTTTATGAGCTCAAAAGACACGCTTATTTAGCCGGAGGGCTTAGTTTTCCTTGGCCGGATCATCCGAAATTCGTTATAAGCCCATCGGTGTTGTTAAAAACTGATATCAATTCAGCCCAGGTTGATATCAATACACTGGTTACATACAACCAAAGGGTGTGGGGAGGATTGAGCTATCGTTATCAGGACGCTGTTGTTGTTTTTTTAGGTCTTAACATAGATCAAATAAGTATCGGTTATTCCTATGATATATCAACTTCTTTCATAGGCCGTCATGGAAGAAGTTATGGAAGCCATGAAATTATGTTACAATACTGCTTCGATCTGGAAATTGAGAGAATACCAAGACCCCACAGAACAACAAGGTTCTTGTAAAGTATAAAAATTGTTGTCATACGATGTAACAATATAAATAAAATGACGTTTAAACCTTTAAAGCCTTAATAAGAAACAAAACAAATAATAATTTGAAAAAATTAAGTGGTTATAAATAAACAAATTCAATCATGAAAAAATTAGTCTTATTCACACTGATAATTATTTTATTAGCCAGTTGTGACCGGAGGCATGGCGGTCACTTAACCGGTGTGGAAGACAGACCCAGATTCCATGAAATCCAGTCTCCAGGAATGGTTTACATACCGATGGGAAGTTTCTTGATGGGCCCTTCAGATGAAGATCCGGCTTATGCACATAACGCAATATCAAAAAGAGTTTCAGTTTCATCATTTTATATGGATGAAACTGAGATAACCAATAACCAGTATCGCCAGTTTGTTTATTGGGTGAGAGACTCTTTGGCCAGGCTGCTTTTATCGGAAATTGATGAAGACTATCTGATTTTGATGGACGAATACGGCATGGATATAGATCCCCCGCTGCTTAACTGGAGGCCCAGGATCAGGTGGGACGGTGAAGAAGAAAGGGAACAATTAGCCGAGTTATACCTGCCAGAACACGAGAGGTTTTTCCGTCGCAGAGAAATTGATTCGAGAAAACTTATTTACCGCTATCATATAATAGATCTTGCCAGAGCCGCCAGAAGAGATGAGCGGGATACTCCAAGGCAAGAATTTGTCAGAGAATGGGAAACACATATTTATCCCGATACCCTGAGCTGGATACATGACTTTAGTTATTCTTACAATGAACCTATGACCAAAATGTACTTCTGGCATCCTACATTTGACCACTTTCCTGTTGTAGGCGTCAACTGGCTGCAAGCACGTGCATTTACAGTATGGCGAACCCAGTACCTGAACAGCTACCTGCAAAGGCGGGGACAACCTTTTGCCATGGATTTCCGGCTGCCAACCGAAGCAGAATGGGAATACGCGGCAAGAGGCGGCCTGGAACTTAACCCATATCCATGGGGAGGACCATACACCAGAAATATTGACGGCTGCTTCCTGGCTAATTTTAAACCTATGAGAGGTGACTACGTTTCAGATGGAGGATTTCAAACCGTCATAGTCGGGCATTACCCGCCTAATGATTTTGGCCTTTACGATATGGCAGGAAATGTATCGGAATGGACACGAAATGCATACGATGAGTCGTTTTATATATACGGACATGACTTGAATATGGATTACCATTATGAAGCAGAAGAAGATGACCCTGAAACACTTAAAAGAAAAGTAGTAAGGGGTGGCTCGTGGAAAGATGTAAAACACTTCCTGCAAGTGAGTACACGTACATACGAATACCAGGATACAGCAAAATCATATATCGGCTTTCGTACCGTGCAGGATTTTATGGGAAGAGAACGAGGCCCGGGCGCAGGAACTTCAAACGTATATTAGTATCATTCGTTATATAGTTATATTTAATACAAAAAATAATAAAATATAATATAATAAAAAATTAGTAAATAACAATTAAACCTTATTCAATATGAAATTCACCCACACAAAATCCTTTAAGAGTTTTATGGTCAAAGCATACGGATTTGGAGCATCCGTTGTGCTTTTAGGTGCGCTGTTTAAAATACAGCACTACCCGGGAGCAGATATCATGCTTATTGTCGGTATAGGTACCGAAGCTTTTATATTTTTTCTGTCGGCATTTGAACCGGTCCATTCCGAACCGGACTGGTCTTTGGTTTATCCTGAGTTAGCCGGTATGGACAGTATTGACGAAGAAGAAAGAGAAAGAAGAAAATCATTAAGAGAACCCGGCAGTGCTGCGGCAGCACCAGTAACTGCACAAAGCATAACACTGTCAAGCAACCTGGATAAATTACTTGAAGAAGCTAACATAGGCCCGGAGTTGATAGAAAACCTCGGACAAGGATTAAGAAACCTTAGCGAAAATACCCAAAAACTTGCAGATATCTCTAATGCTGCCATAGCAACAAATAATTATATCCAAAATATGGAGTCGGCTTCTCAATCGGTACTCGAGCTTAGTGAATCATATAAAAGCACCGCCGAATACCTGAAGCACGACTTAAGCCTCAGTGAAGAATATGCCAACAGCTTGCAAAGTGCAGTTAAATCAGTCAACGAAATCAGCGATTCATACAAAAAAACCGCTGAAACAGCAAAAGAAAACCTTGATACTACTAAAGAATATACCGAAAGCCTTAAAAGTATAACAGGACATACAAATAAATTAGCAGAAGTTTATGCTAACAGTGCCGAATCAATAACTAAAACAGTTGATGCATTGCAAAAATCAAGCCAAGGCGGGCAAGAGTTCAGTAATCAACTGAAAGAAACCGTTGAAAATTTATCCGCCCTTAATGCAGTATATGAATTACAACTGCAATCATCTAATGAGCAGTATCAGCATACCAGCAAACTTCATGAGACTATGTCATCACTTATTGAAAATATCAATAATTCTGCAAGTGATACTCAAAAATACAGAGAAGAAATGAATAAGCTGACAAGCAATATAACCGCTTTAAACAACATCTACGGCAATATGTTGTCAGCTATGAATATTAATATGAACAAATAAAGTAATTGTATAAAACGATCTGAATTTATTTTTTAATTAGTAAAAACCTAACCTATGGCTAAAGAAACCAACCGTCAAAAACTGGTTAAACTAATGTATCTCGTCTTTATAACATTAATGGCGCTTAATGTTGACGTCTCAATACTCAATTCTTTTGCCTATGTTGATGACGGATTAGCTGAAACCAATGTCAACTTTTCGCGAAAAGTAGATATGGTATATGACGATTTCAGGCAACAAAGAGCTATTTCGGAAGAATTAGTTTATCCTTATTATGGCAGGGCATTTGAAGTAAAAGCATTTTCCGACTCGTTAATGAATACAATACGAAGGCTCAGAACCGAGACTATAGCATATGCTGATCGCATTGAATTTGAAAAAGCCGACACTCTTAATCTTATGGACCTTAAGAACAAAGACAATTACAGCAGACCCACCAGGTTCTGGATGAGAGAAGGTAAAGTTAATCCTGCTGCTGAAGACGGTACAGAAGGTACAAGAGCTTATAAGCTCCGTGCAATGATAGAGGAATATAAGGAAAAAATTACAGACATTGTCGGCCCTGAATACCGGGAATTCCTTCAGCTTGGCCTTGATACGGAAGGACCTTTTTATTCGGAAGGCGGTGAAGAGATAAACTGGCAACAGGCAATGTTTGACCGTGTCGCCCCGGTTGCTGTAGCTACAAACCTCAGCAGACTGATCACGGAAGTACGTAATGCCGAATTTGATGCTATATCAATACTTTATGATGCCATAACCGAAGGTGATTTCCGATTCGACGAAATAGCCGCAAGAGTCGTACCGCAAAGTCAAATAGTTATGTTAGGCGATCACTACGAAGCTGATGTCTTTGTTGCGGCATACGACTCCAGGCAACAACCTACTATCATAGCAGGCGGACGGGAAATACCGACAGAAGATGGTATCGGAAAACTTAGAATCCCCGCTAGAAGAGAAGGCACAGCCAGGTATGAAGGTGTTATTAAAGTTACCTCTCCGGCTGGTATTGTCCAGGAATACCCTTTTGAAGGCCAGTATGTAGTTCAAAGACCTTCCGTTACCGTCTCAGCCGATGCAATGAACGTTTTTTATGCAGGTATTGATAACCCGGTCTCTGTTTCAGCCCCGGGAGTGCCTCACGAAAATATTCGAGTATCAATTTCACCCCAGGGTTCAATAACCCCAAGAGGAGGTGGAAACTACAGCGTCAGAGTGCCCGGAGATATAAGCGAAGTAAGAATTAATGTTTCGGCAACGGTCTCAGGAACAACACGTTCTATGGGCAGCCCATCATTCAGAATAGCCAGGATCCCCGACCCGACACCAACGATCGCTGGACGTAGCGAAGGTGAAATTGACAGACAAAGAATATTAGCCAGCCCCAGAATTGCTGCCTCTGTTCCGGAAGATTTCCACTTTGATATGGATTTTGAAGTTGCATCTTTTTCCATGCAAACTATTACCGCAGGACTATTATATGAAACATCAACAACCGGTAGCAGGCTTAGCCAGGAAATGATTGACAGAATACAAAGATTACCCAGGGGAACCAGGATATATTTTACCGATATAAGAACAGAACGCGCTGCCGATGGATTAACCAGAAACCTCCCGGCAATCAGTGTCAGAGTAAGATAATAAAATAAAACACAAAAACATTTTTATATAACGAAACACAAAACAAGCTAAATAAGTCATAAAAACTTGGAAAACAAAAATATAAGTACCATGAAAAAAATATGTGTTCCACTATTCACAGGAATTTTATTGTTGTCGCTGTTTTCTCCAATTGTTAATGCTCAGCCGATGGAGGCTCCACGTGACGGGTTTTATGACAGATTGTATATTGAACAAAAAATACCGGTCGAATTGCCCTATATCAGGGAAGCCGATATATTATATTCCAAACGAGTCTGGCAGCGAATAGATCTGCGTGAAAAGATCAATCAAACATTGTATTTCCCAACAGAGCCTGTCGGAAAAAGAAAAAGCCTTACACAGATCTTGTATGACGCGGTTATAGAAGGAAGAATTACGGCATATCACGGGCATTTCGATGACTTCAGCGAGCCACTTACACCCGAACAAGTAATTAACAGCCTCGAACGTGTTGAAACTTTAACCCTCGAAGACGGTACTGATACAACCTATACCGTGCCATTTGACCCTACAAGGGTTACAAGATTTCATCTGAAAGAAGACTGGTTCTTTGATTCTAAAAGATCAGTGCTTGATGTGAGAATTTTAGGCATATGCCCGTTAAGAGAAAGACATGATCCTGAAACAGGTGAATTTATAGCTTTTGAACCAATTTTCTGGATATATTATCCGGAAGTAGTTGATATACTGGTTAACGAAGAAGTATATAACAGGCATAACGATGCACACATGGTTTCATTTCACGATATGTTCCTGCGTCGAATGTTTAACAGTTATATATATAAAGAATCAAATGTTTACAACCGTAGCATTGAAGAGTATTATACCGGCCTGGATGCACTGTTGGAAGCCGAAGAAATTAAAAACGAAATCCGGTACTTTGAACATGACCTTTGGGAATATTAATTTGTTTTTTCACAGGTGATGAACCTGTTTGTTTTACAATAATCATTTCATAATATAAAAATTGTTGCTTGTAGTACAATTTCAGGAAAGCTGACCCTTAATGACTACAAGCAACTTTTTTTATAGACAATATCACTGCTTCCTACTGTAAAAGTCATTCCCCTTATCATCAACCAAAATGAAAGCCGGGAAATCTTCCACTTCAATACGATAAATGGCTTCCATTCCCAGTTCGGGATATTCTATCAGTTCAACTTTCTTAATGTTTTCCTGCGCGAGTATAGCTGCCGGTCCACCAATACTTCCAAGGTAAAAGCCTCCGTACTTTTCGCATGCATCGGTTACAGCCTGGCTCCTGTTGCCTTTAGCTATCATAACAAGGCTGCCGCCGTGCTGCTGAAACAGGTCAACATATGAATCCATCCTGCCGGCTGTTGTCGGGCCAAAAGAACCAGAAGCCATGCCTTCAGGAGTTTTTGCCGGACCTGCATAATAAACAGGATGGTCTTTTATGTACCGGGGCAACCCCTCACCTTTATCCAAACGCTCTTTCAGCTTGGAATGTGCAATATCGCGCCCGACGATAATAGTTCCTTTCAGTGATAAACGAGTACCCACAGGATGTTTGGTCAACTCAGCCAGTATCTCTTTCATCGGATGGTTAAGGTCAATATTGACTGCTCCCGAATCATCGGCTTCGCGATACTCTTCAGGAATAAAACGACCCGGATCATCTTCAAGCTTTTCAACCCATATTCCATCCTTATTGATCTTTGCTTTTATGTTTCTGTCTGCAGCACATGAAACTCCCATACCCACAGGACATGAAGCACCATGGCGCGGGAATCGTATAACCCTTATATCCAGGGCAAAATATTTTCCCCCAAACTGGGCTCCTATTCCCAGATCATAAGCCGCGTTCAAAACTTTCTCTTCCAACTCCCTGTCGCGAAATGCCTGACCTGCCTCATTCCCCTTATCCGGCAAATTATCAAGATATTTTGCGGATGCCAGTTTTACTGCTTTAAGGCACGCTTCACCTGACGTACCACCAACAACAAAAGCAACATGATAAGGAGGGCATGCGGCAGTACCCAACGACTTTAATTTCTCTACCAGGAATTGTTCAAGCTTCCCGGGATTAAGTAAAGCTTTTGTCTGCTGGTAAAGCGCCGTTTTATTTGCCGACCCCCCGCCCTTTGCAACAAACAAAAAATGATATTCATCACCCTCTGCAGCAAAAATATCAATCTGGGCCGGCAGGTTAGTACCAGAGTTTTTCTCCTTATACATGTCAAGAGGAATAACCTGTGAATATCTCAGATTTTCCTCAGTGTATGCCTTATAAATGCCTGATGACAATGCTTTGGCATCGTTTGCGCCGGTCCATACATTCTGTCCTTTCTTAGCGATAACAGTGGCTGTACCGGTATCCTGGCAAAAAGGCAATATACCTTTGGCAGAAATTTCAGCATTGCGAAGCATGGTCAAAGCAACATATTTGTCATTCCGGCTGGCATCAGGATCATCCAAAATCGCAGCAACCTGCTTTATGTGTTCCATACGCAACATGAAAGCACTGTCGCGCATAGCCGCCCGTGCAAGCTTTGTAAGCCCCCCGCTATCCACCTTTAGCACTCCCTGTCCTTCAAAGTCAGAAAGTGAAACATGATCTTTTGTCAATAAATAGTATTCAGTAGTATCCTTCCCCAAAGGAAAAAGCTCCTGGTAATGAAATTCAGGTGTTGACATAATGAGTATATTTTTTTTGATTAATAATAGTTTTACTTAAAGGTGATAAAAATAATCAAAAAAAATGACAAATAAAGATTCTTAAATCCGACAAAAACATTCCGCATTTTTGTTATATCTTTGTAATTATGGAAACAACAAGACAAAACAAAGTATCAAGGCTTATTCAAAAAGACCTGGGTGAAATATTCCAGAGAAATGAAAAGAGTATGTTTGCAGGAGCAATGATAACCGTCACAAAAGTCAATATTACCCGCGATCTTTCCATTGCAAAAGTATATTTGAGCATCTTTGGCAAAAATCCCCAAAATATTATTAAGATAGTAAAAGCTTCTACCAAAGAAATAAGAAGACTCCTGGGAATGAGAATAAAAAACCAGGTTAAAGCTATCCCGGAGCTAAGATTTTATATTGACGACAGCCTTGATTATATTGAAAACATTGAACGGCTGTTGAAAAAGTAACCTGCCATTACTATGCACTACGAACCGGTTAAAAAAAAATTAGGAAAATTTTTCGGCTCATCAGTCTTTATGAGAAAAGTTTTTTACAGGTTGCTCAATATTTTACTATTACGAGCCTGGTATATTCATAAAGAATTAAATTGTTTCAGGAAAAAGCATAAAAACAGGGGAAATATATCGGTTCTCGATGCCGGCAGCGGATTTGGACAATATTCATATTATCTTGCCAAAAAAAATCCCCAATGGAATATTGACAGTGTTGATATTAAAACCGGCGAAATAAACGATTGTAAGATATTTTTTAAAAAAACCGGGCTGAAAAATGTTATACCTATAGCTGCAGACCTTACTTCATATTCAAATAATTCAAAATATGACCTGGTACTCTCAATAGATGTAATGGAACATATCGAAAATGACAAACTTGTTTTTCATAATTTTTATAATTCCATGAAGGAAAACGGAATGCTTCTGATAAGCACACCTTCTGTTTTGGTTGATTCCGGCGCAACCGGCAAGAACCGGGGCTCTTTTACCGAAGAGCATGTAAGAGACGGCTACAGCAAAGAAAATATTGCAAGCAAGCTGAAAGAGGCTGGGTTCAATGATATTGACACTTATTATACTTATGGGAAATACGGGAATATAGCATGGCGTTTATCAATAAAATATCCTTTGCTCCTGGGAAAAAATAAATGGATGTTACCTTTATTGTTTTTTTATTATATAATTGTAATGCCTTTTTGTTTATTATTGAATTTTGCAGATACAAAAATTAATAATAAGAAAGGCACGGGTTTGATCGTTAAAGCTTATAAATAGTATCGCATTTCTCCCGCAGATATCGCAAATGTGCGCAGATTGATGATTAATGGCCCTTTAAACCAAATATAATAAATTATCAGCGAAAATCTGCGTGATCTGCGGGATGCAATTTAAAACCGCTAATTAAAATACAAACATTGAAACTGATATTATTCATAGCAAAAAGATACCTTCTGGCGAAAAAATCGCACAACGCGATCAATATCATCACCCTGGTCTCTGTAATTGGCGTAGCTGTTGGCACCATGGCACTTGTAATAGTTCTTTCGGTTTTCAACGGTTTTGAAAAGCTTATCATGGGGCTTTTCAATGCTTTTAACCCTGATATTGAAATAACCGTTAAACATGGGAAAACATTCCATATCGAAGAATTCCCCGCAGAAGACCTTAAAAACATTCCCGGTGTTGCAGAATACAGCAAAGTATTGGAAGAGACAGCCCTGCTTACCTACAGGGAGCGCCAGCATCTTGTGAGATTGCGTGGCATTGACGACAATTACACAAAAGTGACCGGGGTTGACACAATGATGGTTGAAGGTGAGTTCCTCCTGACACATGGCGACGGAAATTACCTTGTTCTCGGACAAGGTGTCGCCCACGTACTCAATGCCAATGTGAATGATTACCTCAATCCCTTAACCATATATATACCACGAAGAGGCCCTGGCGTAACTATGCATCCCTCTCAAGCATTTAACGCGAGCTCCAATTTCGCCTCCGGCGTGTTCGGTATGCAATCAGAATACGATATGGAATACGTGTTTGCACCAATAAGACTGATGAACCACTTGCTCGAATACGAAAACCGCGTGTCAGCCCTGGCTTTATCCGTTGATCCCGGTTATAACGTAAACAGGGTTCAAAGGCAAATTGAAAATCTGGCAGGCGAAAAATACGAAGTGAAAAACCGCCTCCAACAACAGGAATTTCTATATAAAGTTATGAGATCGGAAAAATTTGCGATATTCCTAATTTTAACCTTTGTCCTTGTTATTGCTACCTTCAATGTGATCGGCTCCCTCACAATGCTGGTAATAGAAAAAAAGAAAGATATATCGGTCTTGTGGAGCATGGGTGCCAGAAAAGAACTTATAAGAAAGATTTTCTTCGCAGAAGGTATGCTGATAAGCACTACAGGCGCTATTACAGGCCTGTTTTTAGGATGGCTGGTCTGCTTTCTGCAAATACATTTCGACCTTATTACAATTCAAGCTGCCGGAACATACATAATAGACGCATACCCCGTTGATATGCGATGGACAGACTTTGTATATATCTTTTTTACAGTCATACTAATAGGTTTCCTTTCCGTTATTTTACCCCTGAAAAGACTGTTCGTGATGATACAAAATATTCGCCCGGAATAGAGATAATGAATTCAGGACTCATGATCCCATTACTGAATATCAATAAGTTATAATTTTTATGTCGCAATAAATAACAAATTACAAACCAACCAGCCCGGATTGTTTTGGTCATTGAAGTTTTGAAAATTGAATATTATTTGATTATTGATATTTGATTATTGATATTTGAGTACACTCTAAAAAGTATTTTCCCGCAGATGACGCAGATTTTCGCTGATAAATATGATTGATTATCAGGAGTATATAATCTGCGCATATCAGCGAAATCTGCGGGAAATAATATTTTTGGACTTTTTAGAGTGGACTCATATTTGATTATTGATATTTTTTATAATAAAAATACGACATTTAATTTTACGACAGGTAAGGAGTCCTGAAATTATTATACTTTAGCTTAAACTTAGACCGGAAATTTGTAGTTTTGTAATGTTAAAATAAAAACCCTCTTTAGCATTTCCGACAACTAAAAATTGTCAAAATGAAAAAAAATTTACTTCAACACCTTTTTTATAAAACTGTTATTATCGTTTTGCTGGTGTTTGGGTTTAATCAGTTATTTGCCCGATCACCTGATATTAACTTTGAGCCCGAAAGAAGTTTTTCGGAAGTAACTGTTAACGATTTTGAATCAACACGGATCAAATTTGCTTTTGAAGGTCTCTATTATATACATGTAGAAACCCGCGAAGGTATGTTCACCGAACTGATCATGCCCCGTGGTTATAGCGTTGGGGATTTGGGAACTCCCAAGCTCCCGGCCTCAAAAAAGCTCATAGAGATTCCTTTTGGCGCGGAAGTCAGCGTAAAAGTGAAAAGCTATACTACTGAAGAATACCGTCTTTCGGATTTTGGAATTGAGCATCCGCTGATGCCGGTACAACCTTCTCTGCGCAAAGACCAAAACATTGATGAAGTACCTTTCAGATACCGCGCTGACCATTACGGCAAAACCGGTTTTATTGAACCCGGGCTGGCATCGGTTGAAATTCTCGGAGTAATGAGAGGACAGCGCCTGGGGCGTCTCACCGTTGCACCGGTACATTACAACCCCACCGAAGGTACTATCATGGTATATAATAATATAGTGGTTGAGATTCAATACACGGGAGCGGATAAAGCTCTCACCCATTACATCAAAGCCTCAACATATTCGCCCTATTTTGATGCGGTTTACAACCAGGTTATCAATCCCTTCGATACAAGGGATATATTTGAAGATTACCCCGACCTCACCAAATACCCCATAAAAATGGTAATCGTTTCCCATCCCGATTTCAAAGAATCCTTGCAGCCATTCATTGAATGGAAAACCATCATTGGATTCAAAATAATAGAAGCTTATACCGATGAAATTGGCAATACAGCGGCTGCTATTAAAAATTTCATACACGAGCAATACCACGAGGGAACCCCCGAAGACCCCGCCCCCACTTTTGTTATTGTCGCAGGTGACCCCGGCAAATTGCCGGCTTCCGGCATAGGTGGCGCTTCAGAACAGGTTACCGACCTGTACTATGCCTCCGTTGACGGCGATTATTTCCCCGACATGTATATAGGACGCCTGTCTGCCAGAAATGTGCCGGAACTGCAAAACCAACTGGATAAAATACTTTACTACCAGAAATATGAATTTGATGATCCTTCTTTCTTAAATGATGTTACATTAATAGCGGGTGCAGATCATTTATCCTGGAACACGAAAATAGGCCAACCGACAGTACAATATGGCACCAACTATTACTTTAACACAGCTAACGGTTTCGTTAACGTCAATGCATACCTGGCTAACTACGCAGGCTGTTATGATGAAGAAAGAATCTCGGTAAGTCTGATTAACTACACTGCACATTGTTCACCAACCAGTTGGTCAAATCCTTCCCTAACCGTTAGTAATATACACAATATGACCAATACAGGCAAATACCCGTTAGCCATTGGAAACTGCTGCATGAGCGCCCTGTTCAGCCATTCCGAATGTATCGGGGAAGCATGGGTAAGAGCTAAAGATAAAGGCGCCGTTGCATATATTGGCTCCGCACCCAACACCCATTGGTTTGAAGACTTCTACTGGTCAGTAGGCGCTTTCCCTATTGAAGGCCAAAATAACGGTTATGTGCCGGATACCGTTGAAACAACGCTTGGAGCATATGATGCACCTTTTGTTTCCGATTACAGGGCAATAGCTTCCTTAAAATTTGTCGGCAACCTGGCTATCACCGAAGCACACCTGCAAGGATACCCCACTCACTCCAATGTGCAATGGTACTGGGAAGGATATCATACATTCGGTGACCCTTCAACAATTATATATCTGACCGAAGGTGATGAAAATACAGTTGAACATATGGATTACTTGCCTGCCGGTGTTGATCTTTTCACAGTTAATGCCAACCCGGGCTCTTATGTAGGCATATCAAAGGATGGGGTTTTACACGGAGCAGCACTCGTGGATGAAAGCGGCCAGGCGGATGTCCCAATAGACCCCCTGCAGGATGAAGGATATGCTACCATTGCCGTCACCAAACCGCAATATATACCCTACGTGCAGGAAATACCCGTTAAAGGATATAATACCGTCACCTTTGATATTAAAGATAAAAACGGAGATGAAATAACCGGGGCTGTCGTAACTTTCGACGGCCAAACAAACGACCCGGGTGATTATATATTCAAAAACATAGAAGAGGGCGATTACGAATACAAGGTAGAAAAAGAAGGATACTTCACAAAAGAAAGCGAAGTTACCGTGGAAGATGACACCACGGTTGATGTTACTATGATCGGAGCATACGTCGTTACCTTTGAAATCGAAGATAAAGATGGTAATGAAATACCCGATGCTGTCATTACTTTCGACGGCAATACATACGACCCGGGCAATTATGTGTTTAAAGAGCTTGAAGCCGGAACATATGAATACGTGGTAGAAAAAAACGGATACTTCACCTTTGAAAACGAAATTGTTGTAGAGGAAGATGTTACTGTAAATATTAAACTGGCCAGAGCATATATCATTACCTTTGAAGTTGAAGATGTTAAAGGTGATGAAATAACCGGGGCTGTTATTACTTTCGATGGTGTTGAATATGAACCGGACGAATATATATTTGAAGACATAGAAGGCGGAACTTATGATTACAAAGTGGAAAAAAAGGGATTTTTTACCGTTGAAAATGAGATTACAGTGAAAAGCAATGTTTTTGTAAAAGTTATAATGGAATTCGATGACACTTATGTTGATATGGTGACGGATGCCGAACTGTCAGTATTCCCCAACCCCGCACGAAACAAGTTTACCGTCAGATCAAACGAAATGATCAAACAAATAAGACTGTTTGACATCAGCGGACAAACAGTTAAAGATATAACTGTAAATGAATTAAGTTCAGAAATAAAAATAAGCAATCTGAATACAGGTATTTATGTTATGCAAATCCGCACCGCCGGGAACGTAATGACTAAACGTGTCCGGATTGTACGTTAACCATTTTCAGATAATATAAACCCTGGAAGTTTTAATAACCTCCAGGGTTTTTAATTAAACATCTTTTTATTAACCAAATTTCGTTAGATGTTATGAAAAAATTTAAATTATTTATTTCAAAACCTTTTATTTGCTCAGTTTTTATAAGCTTTATTGCCGCCATTTCTGTACAAAGCATTGATGCGCAGGAGCTTAAAGGCAATTCACAAAACAACACTGAAAATTCCCGGGTTAAAACAGGGAACAGCCCGGCTCTTGATTTAAAAAACATCCCCGAAGAAGCATACCATCCCGGTATAATACGGATACAATTCAACCGGGATTTTGAAAACAGCCTTGAAAAAATTGATTTTGAGATCACCGGTAATGACTATGTAAAAACAGGCATTCCTGCTTTGGATAAGCTCAACAAAGCTTTTAGAGTACATGAATACAAACCCATGCTGAAAAATCTTTATAGGGTTTCAAAAGCATCGGTCAGGAACAGGGAAAAACACAAGGAATGGGGATTTCACCTTTGGTATGACCTGAAACTTGACAATACGGCTGATGTAATTAAAGCTGCCATTGACTTCAAAAAGCTTGAGGAAATAAAAATTGCTCAACCCGTTTTAAAAACACAACTTATTGAGACTGTTGACAGCAAACCTGCAAAAGAAAATGACGGGGGTTCAAAATGGACTCCCAACGACCCTTTATATAAAGATCACCAGTGGCATTTTAATAATACCGGCCAGATAATCGGTGGGCAACCCGGCCTGGTAGGAATGGATTGCAATGCCGAAGCCGCCTGGGATATTGAAACAGGCAATCCGGATGTAATTGTTGCAATTATAGATTCCGGGATGGAATACTATCACGAAGATCTGGAAGGTAATATGTGGGATTTGATAGGTCCGGATGGTACTGCAACCATACCCGACCTTCATGGTACTCTCATCGGAGGGATATTGGGTGCCGTTACAAACAACAATACCGGGGTTGCAGGCTTGGCAGGAGGCAGCGGCTCCGATGATGGTGTCAGGCTTATGAGCATTGATATTATTAATGGAAGCTTATCACCACCTGGGGCTTTTATCTATGCTGCCGACAATGGGGCTGCAATAGCCCAAAACAGTTGGGGTTATGCTTTACAGGGCAATTTCCCGCCGGAAACAAAAGACGCTATTGACTATTTTAATGAAGAAGGCGGTGGCGACGCATTAGACGGCGGAATAACTATCTTTGCCGCCGGTAATAACAACGATAATGGAGAGTATTACCCGGCATACTATGAAGGAACAATAGCTGTTGCCGCTCACGACAACCAGGGTGCCAAATCAGTGTTCTCTAATTACGGTGACTGGATTGATATTATCGC
This sequence comes from Bacteroidales bacterium, assembly GCA_003567625.1. Lineage (GTDB taxonomy): Bacteria > Bacteroidota > Bacteroidia > Bacteroidales > UBA7960 > PUKZ01. Next base: position 26,829 of record PWZB01000181.1, read on the forward strand.
CCCTGGAACAGATATTACAGCCACAATACCGGACAATGAATATGGAACCTATTGTGGTACTTCAGAAGCTTGCCCGCATGTCTCCGGCGCAGCAGCCCTGGTTGTTTCAAACGCATACGGCATGCTGACAAACACTGAACTATGGGATATATTAATAGAAAGTACTAACGATGACATCTATAACTATAATCCAGGTTATACCGGAATGCTCGGAAGCGGCAGACTCGATGCCTATGCCGCCCTTTTGCTGCTCAAACAAGAGTACACCGTTACTTTTAATATCACAGATGAAGACGGTGATGAAATAACAAACGCAATCGTTACTTTCGATGGTGTTACAAACGACCCGGGTGATTACATATTTGAAGAGATAGAAGAAGGAAATTATGATTATATAGTAGAAAAAGAAGGATACTTAACAGAAGAAGACGAAGTGTACGTTGATGATGATATTACTGTGGAGGTTATAATGATTGCGGAAACATACACCGTTACTTTCAATGTCAAAGATGAAGACAGTGATGAAATAACAGACGCAATCGTTACTTTCGATGGCGTAACAAACGACCCGGGTGATTACGTATTTGAAGAGATAGAAGAAGGAACTTATGATTATATAGTAGAAAAAGAAGGATACTTAACAGAAGAAGACGAAGTGTACGTTGATGATGATATTATTGTGGAGGTTATAATGATTGCGGAAACATATACCGTTACTTTCAATGTCAAAGATGAAGACAGTGATGAAATAACAGACGCAATCGTTACTTTCGATGGCGTAACAAACGACCCGGGTGATTACGTATTTGAAGTGATAGAAGCCGGAACCTATGATTATAAAGTGGAAAAAGACGGATTCATCACTGTTGAGGATGATATTATCGTGGATAGCGATACCGTTGTTGAAGTAGTAATGGAAATTGATGACACTTTTATTGATATGGTGGAAAACGCGGAACTGTCAGTATTCCCAAACCCCGCACGTGACAAGCTTACAGTCAGATCAAACGAAATGATCAAACAAATAAGACTGTTTGACATCAGCGGGCAAACGGTTAAAAACATAACTGTAAATGATTTAAGGATAAAAATCAACATAAGCAACCTGGAAACAGGAATTTATGTTATCCAGGTACATACTGCAAGAAACGTTATAAACAAACGTGTCCGGATTGTGCCTTAAAAAGAGTATGCAAATTGCAGGCATTCAGTATCTCATAGTATGTTCTTTCGGGCGTATTCCCGGCAGACTTCTAAATTTAGTGATCTTTTATGACAGTACAATATTTTTATTAAAATTTAATTATGAATCTAAAAAAGTAATATTATGAAAAGAACTATTTATTTAATTGTTTTCTTAATGGCGGGTATGTTTTTTACCGCCAACGCACAAAGCAACTGGGCAGGTATTAACAGTTACGAATCTGTTCCTGCAGATGTAAGGCTTGTACAGAGCAACATCCAGAACACCCGGATACAGTTTTCGCTGGATGGATACAAGGAAACACCTTTGGAAACGCCGCGCGGAACTCAAATGGTGATCAGTGTCGGGGAAGGAGTACAAATAATTGAAAAAGGCAAGCCGGATATGGCAAAGCTGGCCTCTACCATCATTATTACCGACATGGATGAAATGGAAGTAAATGTGGTCAGCTATGAATACCAGGAATTTACCGGTGTGGAAGTAGCGCCTTCGAAAGGGCATTTCGTAAGGAGCATTAACCCCGACGACGTACCCTTTACTTATGGTGAAGTTTACCAGGCCGATGCTTTCTGGCCCGGCGAACTAGCTCAGCTTGAAGACCCCTTTATCATGAGGGATTTCCGCGGCCAAACCGTGACGATATTCCCGTTTCACTACAACCCCGTTAGCAAAACTCTCAGGGTATATACCGACATAGTGGTGGATGTATCCTCCACAGGCAACATTGGAGAAGACCCATTTATGCGCACCCGGGATGAGATAGTCTTGGAACCTGAATTCGGCAGGATTTATGAACGCTTCTTTTTGAACATGGAGGCGGCCGAAAGAAGCTACCCAATGCTCGAAGGAGAAGAAGGCAGCATGCTGATTATCTGCTATGATGATTTTATGGATGCAATGAAGCCATTCGTTGACTGGAAACGTACAATAGGAAGAAAAACCGAAATTGTGCCCCGGTCAGAAGCAGGAAACACATGGCAACAAATAAAAAGCTATGTGGAAGATTATTATGACCAAAACGAAGACTTCGCCTACTTGCTGCTTGTTGGCGATGCACCAAATCAAATACCCGCAGGAATAGGCACATATGGAAACGACTCCGACAATATATATGGAATAATATCCGGGATGTATAATGACATTTTTGTCGGACGTTTTTCAGCCGAAACCGTTGCTCATGTCGAAACACAGGTGCAACGTATGATAGAATATGAAAGAGACATTGACGAATCCGACACATGGTTAAGCAACGGCTTAGGCGTTGCCCGCAATGAAGGTCCCGGTCATTACGGGGAATACGACCATGAACACATGAATTTTATCAGGGATACCCTGCTTAACTTTACCTACGACGTGGTTCACAGTTGTTATGACGGACCGGGGCACCACACTACCGCTGCTGAAATTTCAGGGCATATCAACGATGGAGTCTCTACTATCAACTACTGCAACCATGGCTTTGTTACCGCGTGGAGTGTTGCCGGTTACGCAATATACCATGTAAACCAGCTTACCAATGTAGGCAAGCTGCCATATGTCCAATCGGTAGCCTGTGTAAATGGTGATTTTGTGAACCAATTCTGTTTCGCGGAAGCATGGCTACGTGCCACACATGACGGTGAACCTACAGGAGCTATAGGCTTTCTGGGAGCTACCATCAACCAGCTATGGAATCCTCCCATGTGCGGACAGGACGAAATGGTAAGCATCAAAACCGAAGAAAGTATCGCCCACGGCAGTACTATTAAAAGAACATACGGCGGTGTATCCACCAACGGCAGTATGTTTATGATACCTCAATACGGTGGCTCAGGTATTGACACCCATGAAACATGGATACTATTTGGCGACCCGTCACTGATGGTCAGAACCGACGTGCCCACACCTTTCGAACCCGAATACCCAAGCGAAATCAGCATGGGCGACGAGTCATTCACGGTTACTTCGATTGATGACGGAGCCACAGCAGCCCTCTCATACATTGATGACAACGATGAAGTAATAATACTTGGCACGGCTATCGCACAAGATGGCACGGCAGAGATCATCTTTGACGAACCCCTCGAAGAAGAAATAACAGCTACACTCGCAATTACCGGCTTTAATAAAGTAACCTATATCAACGATGAAATTGAAAGCCTCGCAAATTACACCGTTACCTTTGAAATCGAAAATGAAGATGGAAAGGAAATCACAGACGCCATAATTACTTTCGACGGCAGTGAATACGAGCCCGGCGAATATGTAATTGAAAACGTGGAAAAAGGAAACTACGACTATCTGGTGGAAAAAGACGGATTCTTCAACGTTGAAGATGATGTTACAGTGGAACAAGATATCACGGTTGAGGTTATAATGATCGGGGCATACATAGTTACATTTGAAATTGAAGATGAAGATGGTAATGAAATCACCGATGCGGTCATTACTTTCGACGACGTTAAATACGACCCGGGTGAATATGTAATTGAAGATATTGAAGCCGGAACATATGATTACAAAGTGGAAAAAGAAGGATTCTTAAGCGTTGAAGACAACACTGAAGTAGATGACGATGTTACTGTAAAAGTAATAATGGAAACTGATACTTACGTTGATACACCTGTTGCCGTCGAACTTTCAGTATTCCCGAATCCTGCACGCGACAAGTTTACCGTCGAATCAAGCGAAATGATCAAACAAATAAAAATAATTGATATCAGCGGGCAAACGGTTAAAGATATGGCTGTTGGTGGATTGCGCTCCGAAATCAGCGTAAACAACCTGAAAGCAGGGGTTTACTTTATGCAAATCCATACTAAACAAAGCATAATAACCGAACGCGTCCAGATTGCACGATAAAAAACCTCTTTAATAACTTGGTTTTCAAGTTATTCTTTTTGAGGTTGTTAAAGCAATATATAATAAGCTATCAGGTTTCTGATTTTTAAGCACTTATAAAATCAAAAATCGTTAATCGATATTCGTTAATCAAAAAAGTTTGGCATTAGCGTTATAAAAAAACTATTATCTTTGTATTACTAAAGTTCTTTAAAACGAGAATGTTTTAATCAACAACCCCGATATCCTTAAATCCACTTATTTTTAACCGTTTTTTATACGAAGTATTATTGCTATAGTTTTTTATTTAATTATCAATCAAAAAAGTAAAATTATTATGAAACGAACTGTTTATTTAATTGTTTTTTTATTTGCGGGTATGTTTTTTTCATCGAATGCACAAAGCAACTGGATGGGAATTAGCAGCTACGAGCCTGTGCCGGCAGATGTAAAGCTTGTACAGAGCGACATCCGGCAAAGCCAGGTGCAATTCTCGCTGGACGGATACAAGGAAACACCTTTGGAAACACCACGCGGAACACAAATGGCAATCAGTGTCGGAGAAGGCGTACAAATAATGAAAAAAGGCAAGCCGGACATGGCAAAGCTCACATCAACCATTATCATTCCCGACATGGATGAAATGGAAATTAATGTAGTCAGCTATCAATACCAGGAATTTACCGGTGTGGAAGTAGCACCCTCGAAAGGGCATTTCGACAGGAGCATTAATCCCGACGACGTGCCGTTTACATACGGAGAAGTTTATGAAAAAGATGCTTTCTGGCCCGGAAAGCTCGCCCGGCTCGAAGACCCCTTTATCATGAGGGATTTCCGCGGGCAAACCGTTACCGTATTCCCGTTTCACTACAACCCGGTGAGCAAAACATTAAGGGTATATACCGACATAGAGATTGAAGTAACTTCCACAGGCAGAACAGGCGAAGACCCCCTGACCAGAACAAGGGATGTGATAGTGGTAGAACCTGAATTCGGCAGAATCTATGAACGCTTCTTTTTGAACATGGAAGCAGCCGAAAGAAGCTACCCGATGCTCGAAGGAGAAGAAGGCAGCCTGCTGATTATCTGCTATGACCCTTTTATGGATGCAATGAAGCCGTTCGTTGACTGGAAGCGGACTATCGGCAGGAAAACCGAGATAGTGCCAAAGTCGGAGGCAGGAAACACATGGCAACAAATAAAAAGCTACGTGGCAGATTATTACGACCAAAACGAAGACTTCGCCCACCTGCTGCTTATCGGCGATGCGCAAGCTCAAATACCCGTAGCCATAGGGCATCAGGGCGGTCAATCCGACAATATGTACGGGTTCCTGGAAGGGCACAACTCATTTAACGACATCTTTGTCGGGCGTTTCTCAGCCGAAACCGTCGCACATGTCGAAACACAAGTGCAACGCATGATAGAATATGAAAGAGACATTGACGAATCCGACGCATGGTTAAGCACCGGCTTGGGAATTGCACGCAATGAAGGTGGCGGTATGGGGCATCATGGAGAAGCAGACCATCAACACATGGACTTTATCAGGGATACGTTGCTTAACTATACTTACGACGTGGTTCACCGTTGTTATGACGGACCCGGCTTCAGCACCTCTGCCGCTATAATTTCAGGGCATATCAATGACGGTGTTAGTGCCATTAACTTCTGCAACCACGGTTATGTCACCGGGTGGAGCGTCGCCAACTACAATATCAATCATGTTAACGCTCTTACAAACGTTGGCAGGCTGCCATATATCACTTCGGTAGCTTGTGTAAACGGTGCTTTTGTGAATCAATTCTGTTTTGCTGAAGCATGGCTGCGTGCCACACACAACGGCGAACCCACAGGTGCTATTGGCATGATGGCAGCTACTATCAACCAGCCATGGCAGCCCCCGATGTGCGGACAGGACGAAATGGTAAGCATCAAAACAGAGGAAAGCATTCCTCTTGGCCCCACAATCAAAAGAACATACGGCGGTGTTTCTGCCAACGGCAGTATGTTTATGATACCCCAATACGGTAGTACGGGTATAAATACCCACGAAACATGGATACTCTTCGGCGACCCGTCACTGATGGTCAGAACCGACGTGCCCACACCTTTCGAACCCGAATACCCAAGTGAAATCTCGTTCGGAGATGAATCATTCACGGTTACATCGGTTGACGACGGCGCTACAGCAGCCCTCACATACATTGATGACTACGACGAAGTGATAATACTTGGCACGGCTATCGCACAAAACGGCACGGCAGAGATCGTCTTTGACGAACCCCTGGAACTGGAAGAAGGAACCGTTACACTCGCCATTACCGGATTTAATAAAGTAACTTACATTAACGATGAAATTGAAATCATGGCAGGATTTACCGTTACCTTTGATATCGAAGATGAAGACGGCGATAAAATCACAGATGCCATAATTACTTTTGATGGCATCGAGTACGAGCCCGGAGAATACATACTTGAACAAGTAAAAGAAGGAACCTACGACTATATGGTTGAAAGAGACGGATTTTTCCCCGTTGAAGATAAAGTTACCGTACAAGACGATATGACGGTTGATGTTACTATGATCGGAGCATACGTTGCTGCTTTTGATATCGAAGATAAAGAGGGTGATAAAATCACAGATGCCATAATTACTTTCGATGGCGTTAAATACGAGCCAGGCGAATATGTGTTTGAAGACCTCGAAGCAGGAACGTATGAATATGAAGTTGAAAAAGACGGATTCTTCCCCACTGAAGACGAGATTAAAGTGGAAGAAGATGTTACGGTAAATGTAACACTGGATAAAGCACATACGGTTACTTTCGAAGTTACAGATATAAAAAATAATGAAATCACCGATGCTGTCATTACTTTTGATGGTGTTGAATACGACGAGGGGGAATACATTATTGAAAATATTGAAGAAGGAACATATGATTACAAAGTTAAAAGAGATGGATTCCTTCCAGTTGAAAACAACATTGATGTGGATCGTAATGTTTTCCTGAAGGTAATAATGGAAGGCGAAACTTATGTTGATACACCTGTTGAAGTTGAATTGAAGGTATTCCCCAACCCTGCACGCGACAAGTTTACAGTTGAATCAAGCGAAATGATCAAACAGGTCAGGCTGATTGATATCAGCGGACAAGTGGTTAAAGAAGTATTCGTTGATGCATTACGCTCCGAAATCAACGTAAGCAACCTGCATACAGGAGTCTATTTTATGCAAATTCAAACTGCCGAAAAAGTAATAACCAAACATGTTCAGGTAGCACGATAAGCAAGACTGAAACCTTAATAAGGTTTACTTTTAATTAAAAAAAGGGAAGGACAAGACAGCCTTCCCTTTTTTTATACAAATAAAACAACACATAAAATATAGTTTCAGCTGATCTTACCCCACGATTTTTTGGTCAGATAAAGCTCTTCATATCGTTTTCGCAGCGGATAATTTCCCGGTTTTTCAAGCATCGGGTCTTCCTCTGTTATTTTAACGGCATAATTTCTGGCAGTTTTAAGTATTTTTTCATCTTTAATAATATCGGCAATTTTCATTTCCAGTATTCCGCTTTGTTTTGTTCCTTCTATATCGCCCGGTCCGCGCAGCTTAAGGTCTGTTTCGGCAATTTTAAACCCGTCGTTAGTTTCAACCATTATTTTTATGCGTTCTTTTGCCTCATTGGTCAGCTTATTGCCGGTCATCAGGATACAGTATGATTGTTCTGCTCCGCGCCCTACGCGTCCTCTCAGCTGGTGCAACTGGGAAAGACCGAAACGTTCGCTGTTTTCAATAACCATGACCGTAGCATTCTGAATATCAACACCAACTTCTATTACCGTTGTTGATACCATGATCTGTGTCTCGCCACGGGCAAAACGTTCCATTTCATAATTTTTGTCAGCAGATTTCATTTTACCATGAACAATGCTTACCCCGTACTGAGGAAGAGGAAAAGCCCTGGCTATGCTTTCATAACCATCTTTAAGGTCTTTCAGGTCAAGCTTTTCCGACTCCTCTATTAAAGGATAAACAACATATATCTGCCTGCCTTTTTTGATCTGATCGCGCATAAAGCCGAACACCTTCAAGCGGTTACCATCATATTGATGGATTGTTTTTACTGCTTTTCTGCCCGGAGGTAACTGATCAATCACCGATACATCCAAATCACCATAAACGGTCATTGCAAGTGTGCGGGGAATGGGAGTAGCCGTCATTACCAATACATGAGGAGAAATAATATTATTTTTATACCATAACTTCGCACGCTGGGCAACACCAAAACGGTGCTGCTCATCAATAACCACAAAACCAAGATTCCTGAATTTTACCACCTCTTCAATTAATGCATGGGTGCCGATCAAAAAATGTAAATCGCCGTTTATTAAATCTCTCAAAATATTTTTCCTTTCCCCGGCTTTTGTCGAACCCGTTAATAAGCCAACCTTAACACCTGTTTTTCCAAGCGATTTTAAGATAACTGAATAATGTTGCTGCGACAAGATCTCCGTTGGCGCCATTAAACAAGCCTGGTAACCATTGTCTATTGCCAGCAATATCGACATAAGCGCAACAACAGTTTTGCCGCTCCCTACATCACCCTGCAACAAACGATTCATTTGCCTGCCCGATTTAACATCGTAGCGTATCTCCCTGGTAACTCTCTTTTGAGCATCCGTAAGCTCAAAATCAAGAATATCATTATAATAGCGATTGAAAAATGACCCGACCTGCCCGAAAATAACTCCACGTGCCTTTTCTGTCCGCAGTTTTTTCAATCTTAACAAATTCAACTGTACAAAAAACAGCTCTTCAAACTTCAGCCTTGTGCTGGCACGATCAAGCAAATTATTATCATGTGGAAAATGGATATTAATCAGAGCATCATGCCGGTTCAAAAGTCTTAAACTTTCTGTAATCCCCAAAGGAAGGGTTTCCTCAATTTTCAGCCTCCGATCATCAATTAAAGTTTTTATCAATTTGTTGATCCCCTTGCTGCCAAGCCCTTTATTTTTCAGCTTTTCTGTTGAGCTATACACAGGCCTCATTCCCGGGCTTTGACTAATATGCCCCTCAACAACAGTTTCCACTTCCGGATGAGCTATATTTATTTTATTTCCATACCAGGCAGGCTTACCAAAAATAATATATTCAACACCGGGCTTAAAAGCATTTTTCAACCACCTGAACCCTCTGAACCAAACCAGCTCCAAACTGCCCGTCCCGTCGGAAAAAACAGCAGTCATGCGGGTAATACGTCTTTTGCCATGAAATTGTATATTGGATATATAACCCTTTAACTGAACATATGCCTCTGCAGAAACTATTTCACTAACCTTATAAAAACGGCTCCTGTCAACATAACGATAAGGGTATAACGAAAGAAGATCTTCAAGCGTATTGATGCATAACTCATCCCTTAAAAGCTTCCCGCGTTCCGGGCCAACCCCCTTCAGGTATTCAATGGATGTTTTTAAAAAATTGTTTGTCATTTCCCCGTAATAGCATTTATAATAATTTTCCCGGAGAAAATGAAATTAATAAAAAAAATATAAACTATTCTATTGTTCGTTTATTTTTTTTGCATTTATCTCGGCCTTAAGAATGAAAAATTCATTTTTTTCGTCTAACGGCAAAAACTGGTAAATAAGCTTGTTCCTTGTTCGTTTGGCAACTTCAATAAGTCCTAAACCGGCACCACCCTTTTCCGAAACACAACCCTCGGTGATCTGCTGTTTATACATCATCTTCAACTCATCACGGTTGGCTTTATTTACCTGCTTTATAGTTTCTTCCAGGTATTTCTTCTTCTGAGCCGTAACCTTATTGGCAGTTATTACATAATAAATGTCGTTTCTTTTCCCAATCAAAAAAAGACCTTTCCCTATGTGAAATTTATCAATTATTTCATCCGAATGTTTCGTTATATTCTGCAATGTCTCGACCATTACCGAATATACCTTGCGGATTGTTGACCTCTCTTCATCCTTTCTGCCCATATCTTCCTCGGCCATACGGGCAAACATCTTTGTGATCTGGTGATGAAAACCCCCTAAATATACAATAGATATACCATTTTCAGCCATTTCATCGTATATATTCAACACCGATTTAATAAATCCAACTGTGAGTTTCATGTATTTGTGGTTTTAATTTAGGATAATAATATCATAACTTTTTAATATAGGAAATAAAAGTAAAAACAGTAAAAATATTTTACGTTTATTGTACGCTAAAGTAACAAAAAAATAATACTGATTAATCAGTGTTTTACACATTGTTTTCATATTTAAAAAATTATCACAACCGAAAAATTAATCATTAAGTCTAAAAAGCTGGTTAACTGCAAATTATGTCTTTTGTTCGTGTTAAATATTTTTTTTAACATTATTATGGCAGTATTAACCCGAATTATTTGTAAAAAAACACTAAAACCAAAAACTGACAACAATAACCAGATTAACGTTGCAATTTTATAAATAAATCAGATCAATAAAATTATTTATTTAATACCTTTTTTATCCGATTACCGTTTTTGGTATATATTTTGAAAATAATAACGCAATTCAAAGCAAAAAATATCTTTTGCATAAATTAACACAATGATATTAAAATTAGCTTTTTTCTTGTTTAACTTTGCGATGCTTCAAGTTGTTTCAGGTTTTTTGTTCAAATTGATCAAACAAAATGTTCAGGATAAAAATATTCATTTCTTACATATTACTTGTTTTTACAACCACTGTCGTTTCGGCGGAATCATATCAAAGGCACACCCTGAGGGGTTACATTCGTGATTCTTCGAGCGGCGAGGATCTTTCCGGTGCGACGGTTCGCATAAGGGAGTTATCAACCGGAACCACCACAAACCGTTATGGATTCTACAGCATCAGCCTTCCGGAAGGATCATATCAGTTGAAAATATCATACATAGGGTACAATACAAAATATTATGACGTTGAATTGGATTCAAACAAAACAATTGATTTTGAATTAAAGCCTGAAGAAACGCTGCTTGATGAGGTTGTCATTACCGATGAAAAAGCTGATCGCTGGATATCGGAAGTACGTATGAGCACTACACAACTACAGATGGATATGATCAAATCACTTCCTTCATTTATGGGTGAGGTGGATATACTCAAAACATTGCTTTTGCTGCCCGGTGTGTCGTGGGGAACCGAAGGCAGTACAGGTTTTTTTGTCAGGGGCGGTGGCCAGGACCAAAATATGGTATTGCTTGATGAAGCTACCGTATATAATGCTTCGCATTTGATGGGCTTTTTCTCGGTTTTCAATCCCGACGCCATTAAAGACCTTCAGCTTTATAAAGGTGGTATTCCCGCCCAATATGGCGGCAGGCTATCATCCGTACTCGATATACGCATGAAAGAAGGAAACAACAGGGATTTCAGCGGATCAGGCGGCATAGGCAGCATTTCAAGCCGCCTTACAGTTGAAGGCCCCCTGCAAAAAAATGTAAGCAGCTTTATTGTATCAGGAAGACGTACCTACGCCGATTTGTTCCTGCCTCTTTCAGCAGATACCAACATAAGAAAAAACCGGCTCTATTTTTATGACCTTAATGCCAAAGCCAACTACCGCTTTAGCGATAAAGACAGGATATTTGTCTCCGGTTATTTTGGCAGAGATGTGTTCAGATTTGATGATATCTTTGGTTTTGAATGGGGCAATACCACAACTACAATGCGCTGGAACCATATATTTAACAGTAATATATTCTCAAATTTCACACTTGTTTACAGCAATTACGACTACAATATGTCATTTGCCGATGATCTGCAATCTTTAGACTGGATTTCAAATATTCAGGATATTAATTTTAAAGGCGATTTTACCTGGTATCCCAATCCTGAAAATACTATCAGATTTGGCCTGCACTCATCTTACCATTCAATTGATCCCGGACATGTCAAAGGCAATTTTGATAATTCAACGCAAACAGATTATAAAGTTCCCGACAACAACGTTTTACAACACGCATTATATGCGTCAAACGAACAACAGCTGTCAAAAAACATTACAGTTGAATATGGATTACGTTATTCACTGTTTCAAAACATCGGTAAAGGAACCGTTTATTCATTAGATGACGAATACCGGGTAATTGACACAACCACATATGCTGCCGGTGAAATATTTCATAATAACCACGGCCTTGAGCCCCGGATAAGTGTCGTTTACCAGGTTGACTCACGGCAAAGCTTTAAAGCCAGCTATAATCGCATGCGACAGTATCTGCACCAGGCAACCAATTCAACAACAGCAACCCCGCTGGATATATGGTTTCCCACAAGCCCAAATATTGAACCGCAAATTGCCGACCAGGTAGCTGTAGGATACTTCAGAAACTTCATGGATAACATGTTCGAAAGTTCCCTGGAAGTGTACTACAAGAATATGGAAAACCAGATAGATTTCCGCGATCACGCGGTATTAATTTTAAACCCAAGGCTTGAAAGCGAAATAAGGACAGGAAAAGCATGGTCGTATGGTTTGGAGCTCATGATAAACAAATCCAAAGGTGATTTTACGGGATGGCTAAGCTATACATGGTCAAAAACCAGGCGGAAAATACCTGCCATAAATAACGGAAAACCCTACCCCGCTCCACATGACCGCCCGCACGATATTTCAATTGTTTTATCTTACGACATTAGCGACCGCCTGAACATAGCAGCCAACTGGGTATATAACACCGGCAGGCCCGTTACCCTGCCAACAGGCAGATTTGAATACGGCGGAATGATATTACCAGTATATTCCGATAGAAACGCAGAAAGATTGCCCGATTACCACAGACTTGACCTCTCGGCAACAATTTATACAAGAACCAGGCCCGACAGAAACTGGCAGGGAAAATGGAATATCTCGGTTTATAATGCATATCACAGGAAAAATGTCTTTTCATACTATTTCAGACAACACGATGATAACCCCTATGAAACACAGGCATATAAAATATACATGTTCGGTATTGTCCCGGCAATTTCTTATAGTTTTTCATTTTGAAAAAAACATAACAATTTATTAAACCAAATGAATAAAAAAACAAACAGATGAACAAAATATATTTATCATTGATTTTAATCCTATTCGTCAGCCTTTCATCATGCGTCGAAGAGATTGACCTTATTCTTGACGGAGATGATCGAAAACAACTGGTCGTTGACGGGATGATAACAACCGACACTACATCACACATTGTAGATCTTTCCAAAACAGCCCCCTACTTTTCAAAAGAACAAACAGAAAGGGTTTCAGGAGCTGAAGTAACAATAAGTGATGATCTCGGAAATGTTTTTTACCTATATGAAACCGAACCCGGTATTTATAAAACCGACACAAATGTTTATGGCTTGGCAGGACGAACATATACTCTTAATATAAATTACGACGGCGAATCATATTATTCCGAATCAACCATGAAGCGGGTTATGGAAGCCGATTCGCTGAGCTATAAATGGGACGAGGTGCGCGAACAATATATCATCTTGTTTTACGGACAAGAACCAAAAGGCAAAGGCGACATTTATATGTGGCATCTCTATAGAAACGGGAAGTTGATAACCGATACTATCAATAAAGTATTGTTTACCGATGATGAGTTTTTTGACGGCACCTATATAGAAGGGTGGGAAATAAACCACTGTAGCCACGATTACAATATTCAAAAATATGATACTGTTACGGTTGATACACATTCAATTACAGAAGATGCCTTGTTGTTCTTCACAGGGCTGCTTTCCGAATCCGGCTATAGCAGTAACCCGTTCAGCCCCCCGCCGGCAAATATTCACAGCAATATTTCAAATGATGCATTAGGCCTGTTCCTTGCATCGGCAATCAACAGGAAAACAATAATTATCGAATGAGTACGGGGTAAAATAACAGGGTCAACAATTTAAAATTTTTTTATTTTCTTATGGTCTTGGCCTGATGAATAAAAATTGCATTTTATAAGCTTCAAAAAAGTGCAAAAGTCAGGAAAAAATATCATTTGTTTCTTATTTATTAAGGACTTTGATAACGAAAATGATTATTTTTGAAGCAAACTATTATCAATCTATTATAATGACTTTAAATGAAATAAAAGCTCCCATCAAGAATCACATTAAAGAGTTTGAACACCGGTTCAGAAACTCCATGAAAAGCAAAGTACCGTTGCTTAATACTATTACAGGATACCTTGTAAAAAGGAAGGGCAAACAGATGCGCCCGATGTTTGTCTTTTTTTCCGCAAATATGTGCGGAGGCATCACGGAAAAAACATACAGGGCGGCTTCATTGATAGAACTGCTGCATACAGCAACGCTTATCCACGATGACGTGGTAGATGATTCCAACGAACGGAGAGGATTTTTTTCGCTTAATGCTCTTTGGAAAAATAAAATTTCGGTACTTGTCGGCGATTATCTCTTATCCAGGGGTCTGTTGCTGGCACTCGATAATAATGATTTTGAACTTTTAAAGATCGTTTCCAACTCCGTGAGAGAAATGAGCAAGGGAGAACTGCTGCAGGTAGAAAAAGCCAGGGTGCTCAATATTAAAGAAGAAATATATTTTGAAATAATAACAAAAAAAACAGCATCCCTGATTGCCGCATGCCTATGCAGCGGCGCAGCATCAGCACAAGCAAGCAATGAAACAATCGAAAAAATGCATCAAATAGGAATAAACATTGGAATTGCATTCCAGATTAAAGATGACCTGCTCGACCTGAATAAAAAATCCAAAACAGGCAAACCATCAGGAATGGATATCAAAGAACGGAAATTGACTTTGCCGCTCATATATCTTTTAAATAATGCAGGATTCAACCAAAAAAGAAAAATAATCAATATCGTGAAAAACCATAATCATGACCCCGAAAAAGTTAACACTTTGATAAATATGATTAATGAAAGCGGCGGTTTTGAATATACAAGAAATAAAATGACTCACTTTAAAAATGAGGCGCTCAAAATCCTGAACAGCTTTCCCGACAGCCAATCAAAACAATCTTTGGAAAAACTGATCATTTTCACTATTACAAGAGATAATTAATCAGGCCCAATATCGTTATTTTAAGAAAAAATTGCCGCAAACATTACACTGAACTTGACATGTTGCGTTCTTGAAATTCAGCTATTAACCAGATATAAAAAAATAAAGATGGTGTTCAAAACCTTTTCATTTATTATAATTCTTTTATCACTTTTTGCATTAAACCCTTTGACATCTCAAAATATTCCTTTTTCAAACCGGCATGAGCAGTTGCACGGACAGGGAGATACTCTCGACGGTGAAAAACAGGGAAAATGGGTTTACTTTGATGAAAACAATAAATTACGCAAAAAAGGCCGTTATGATTCCGGAAAAAGAACCGGCATCTGGGAGTTCTATGAAAACGATACGTTAAAAAAATCTGACTTCGATTATGATAAGAATAAATACACCGGATATTATAAAGACGGAATAGTAAAAAAAACAGGATATTGGCACGAACCGGGCAAAGAAGGAAGATGGAAATACTACCATGACAACGGGAAGAAAAAGTCTGAAGGCAATTATAAAAACGGCACAAAAACAGGGCTTTGGAAATTTTGGACATCATACGGTACTTTGAAAAGACACTATGACCATGATACCGGTAAAACGGAAACTTTTTATCCGAACGGCAACACCAGAAAGAAAGGCACGCTTGTGGATGGCCTTAAAACGGGTAAATGGACATACCGGTATGAATCGGGCGCCATATGGTCGCAAGGTAAATACGAAGAAGGTGAAAAAACCGGAATGTGGGAACACTGGTATGAAGATGGGACAAAATGGTCGGAAATCCAGCACGAAGAAGGTCTGTCAAGGGGCTGGCATCCAAACGGCAGGCTCGAAAGAAAAGGCTATATCAAAAACGGATTAAAAAACGGTATATGGGAATTTTACCATGAAAATGGAGAACTTAAAGAAAAAACTGCCTATGCACAGGGCAAAAAATGTGGCGAAAGCAAAAAGTACTTTGAAAACACCATTTTAAAATTTGAAAGAACGTATAAAAAAAACCTGCTTCACGGTTATGCAAGATGGTTTTATGAAAACGGGAATCCGGAAATGGAAGGCAACCTTGTTGAAGACCTGCAGGACAGTACCTGGATCTTTTATCATGAAAACGGCAATATAGCCAGCAAAGGTGATTTTAAAGCCGGTATTCAACATGGTGAATGGACTTATTTTTACACTTGCGGCAACAAATTGCGCCGGGGACAAATTGAGAATGGTAACCGTACCGGTCTCTGGACTACCTGGTATGAATCCGGAGCCAAAAGCCATGAAGGTCGTTTCAAAGACAATATGGAAAACGGAGTCTGGATAAGCTGGTATAAAAACGGCCAAATGAAAGACCGTGGCACATTCAATATGGGCAAAATGGACGAAGTGTGGGAAGGATGGTTTGAAAACGGCCGTAAAAAATACATTATTAATTATAAAAACGACGCCCGCCATGGCCACACTCAACACTGGTACGATAATGGAAATAAAAGATATACAGGCACCTATAAAAACGGACTTTTGGAAGACAAATGGAAACAATGGTATAATAACGGTAATTTAATGGAAAAAGGGCTTTACAAGGAAGGACAAAAACAAGGCAAATGGTCATTTTATTGTAAACGGGGCGCTATAGCACAGGAACAGGAATTCAAAAATAACCGTCCGCAAGGTAAATTCACATCGTATTATCAAAATGGTAATAGAAAACAATCCGGAAATTTCAAAAACGGAAAACGTACGGGAAGATGGATAATTTGGGATGAAACAGGAAACAGACTGCAACTCAGGGTATACGATGATAACGGTAACCTGGTCAGTCAAAGAGATTACAACTAAACTATGTCAACTGCCGATTTTAGATCTGGCGACAGCGAAATCCCGGCACTTCAGGACTGCCGGCTGAAAACCAACCCGTCATTGTTACTACTCCCTTCGGTAAAAAAAATCGCTCAACTAAGTTCATCTTCTTTTATGAACGCTTTGTGAAGAAAGGAGGTTTTCATTAAAGAATATCAGGCATGGATTTTGCTGCAGAATTTTGTAAAACACAACCAAAAGCAAATCACAAACAGATTTAAAAATAAAGTGAGTTTTCAGGTGTGAATCAAATAAAAACTTTAACCTTAGTTTGTTTCAGCTTTTTTTTAGCTGTTTTTTCTTTGCACGGTCAAACAAAATTTATTCAGGGTTATGTGATGGATGAAAACAGCGGTGATCCTTTGCCTTTTGCCCATATTGTGCTGGAAAATACGGGTTTTGGCACAGTTTCAAACAGGGAGGGATATTTCAGGTATAACCTGCCTGAAAACATAAATTTTCCGGTTAAAGTCTCTGTTTCCTTCGTTGGGTACGCAAACATGCATATGAAAATTGATGATACAAGACCCCGCATATTTAACTTGAAACCCGAAGATGCGGTTTTGTCTGAAATAGTAGTTGAAGCCGATTTTGTTATTGAATTGTTGGAAAATACCTTTAATAAAATTGCCGAAAATTATCCCGATGATGATTCAAGGTATAAGGGATTTTACCGTCAAACTATATACAAACACGATACCGTGGTTTACATGGGTGAAGCTTTTATTGACTCCTACAAAAGCTCATATAAAAGACCTGTAATGGACTCTCAAATTGAAATATTAAAATTCAGAAAATTTACCAGCCTGCCAAATTATGAAGACAGTATAAAGTTTTATGGTGGGGTTTTTAATACTTATTTAGCCGACTATGTAAAGCTAAAGGCTCACTTTTTAAATCCGAGATTTTTTGACAAATTTGATTACACATACGAAAAAAAAATATCTTACGCAGGTGAAATGAATTACAAAATAGACTTTGAACATACCGAAACTGACGCAGGTGGTACTATTTTGATAAATGAAAATGGCCTGGCTATTACAAATATTTATTTCGAAACTATTGACAGTGTTTATACGGAATCATTTTTCAGGGGATTTTCCTCGGCAAACGTTAACTACGCTAAATTAGATGGCAAATATTATCTTAATAATTACGATATAAAAATTCATTATGTTAATATATTAACAGGGGAGAAATTCGTCTTTAATGCTGTTTATGCTGTTTCTGAAGCTTTTTTAAATGATGCTTCTCCTATCCCATACAGAAAAACCGCAAAATACAGAGACATATTTATGGACAGCCCCGTTGATACCAGCAGCACATTTTGGGAAAATTACAATATCATTGAAGATGATACTCAAATAAAAAGTTTTACATCGAAATATGAACCCGACCCCCCGGCAGTTAAAACAAACCTTCTAAGAAACCTGCCGGGATTACTTGAAAATTTCTCTTTCCAAGTCGGAGCCGGCAATACCTGGACGAGCAATTATCTTTATCCCAACGAATTGATAGCATATGAACATTCCGATAGTGAAACTGAAAAAGCAAGATATGTATATGATGATAAGCCTGTTAATAATTTGTTGTTTTCCATGAGTTATAATATAACGAGGTTACTATCTGTCAATTATAACTTTGCAATGAACTTTTTTTCAAAAGACAGTTATATCGGTCATGAGCTTTCCTGTTTATACAAAGCCAGGATAAAGCATTATGGTAATCCGATGTTTATAGATGGAGGCTTGGGGTTTTCCTCTTTCACATACAAAAAACATCCTGAATTTGAGAAAAGGTCTCAGACTTATCCTTTTATTTTTCGAAGCGAGGATATATATTATGCAGGAATAGAAGGCAGAGCTTATTTTTTAGAAGCGCAACTGACTTACTTCCCGGAAAGGTTTATAGGTGTGGCGTTGAGCGCCAAACTAGCTTATATAGCCGAATATAGCTGGTTCTACAAGCACAATGAAGACAGGATACATGATCATACATACCGGGCTTTCAACATACATCATGAAAATATCTTTTTCAAAGACCGCCTAAAACCATCCGTATCAATAGGTATAAGATTCCATCCTTTTGGAGCATTCTAAAAAAAATTCAGTCAAAAATTTACACTGTAAAATTTCTTATCACTACTGTCTGATTAAAATTAATTATAGCCACTAAGTATTCGGGAGGATTGAGCCTCCAACCTCAAAAACAGATAACTTTGCAAAAAAGCAGCTTCAACACTGTGATAAAAAATACTGTAAGTCAACGATTTAGAAAGAGTTATATAGGAGGCACCAGGACACTAAGAAACACAAAGTTGATAGTATTGATTGTCTGGTTCTTAGAGTTATTTCACTTCGTTCAATACAAGCTTTGAGTTTTTGAGTCTTTTAGTGGCATAAAAGAAATATAAATATTACCATCTAAATAGTCAATTTTAATGAAATTGTTATCAATATTGATATTCATGAGTTTCAAAAGATTTTAACCGGACAGTAGTGATTTCTTATATAAAAGCCTTATTTCTTCCTTAGCAGAATGAGCAGTATTCCGCGATTATACGACCTTATTACCTTATATTAATCAGGTCTGATCTTTATATTATAATACCAGGTTAAATACGAAAAAGAGAGATTGTTTTAATAAAAAAAGTTATTAACAATCCCTCTTTAAAATTCAAAAATCAATCTTGTTTGAGCTTACTGATTACATTTATCAATACACTCAATAATGGTTTTTAACGCATTGTCTTTCAATGAATAAAAAGTATTTTTCCCGCTTCTTCTGCTTTCAAGAACACCTTTACTCTTTAAAATGTTCAGGTGATGTGAAGCTGAAGCCTGCTCAATTTTCAACTTTTCATAAATTGAGGTTACATTCATTTGCTTGTTCTTATCAAGCATCTCGATAATCGCTATTCGCATCGGATGCGCAATAGCACGCAATTTACTTGCTGCATCTTCAAGTTTTCTTGCGTCAAGTTTCTGATTTGCCATAGTTTTATCTAGTTTATAGTTATCAAAAAAAACATTTTCAACCTCAAAGGTATAAAATATTTAGATATTAATTATAGCTTTTTGCCTTTTTGTTGCATTTTTTTATTGTTTTATGATTATCGGCAAAATATTTAACATTTATTATATATATTTATTCGACTTTTTGTTTGCAAACTTTTGCTTTAAAAAATTCGCGATTCATTTTGGCAATAAATTCAACCGGTATTCCTTTAGGGCAATCATGCTCACAACTATAAGTATTTGAACATCCGCCGAAGCCTGATTCATCCATTTTCTTGACCATTTTCTGAACCCTTTCGGCAGCTTCAGGCTTACCATGCGGAAGCAATGCCATTTGAGATACTTTAGCGGCTACAAACAACATAGCGGAAGAATTTTTACACGCGGCAACACAGGCGCCGCAACCTATACATTCGGCAGCATCAAACGCTTTATCCGACAAATGTTTGCCGACAGGAATAGAATTTGCCTCGGGCGCCGAACCCGTATCAACGCTAATATATCCGCCTTGCCTGATGATCTCGTCCAAAGCCGTACGGTCAACCATAAGATCCTTGATAACAGGAAAAGCCCTCGAACGCCAAGGCTCAACAACAATAGTGCTGCCATCCTTAAATGAACGCAAATGCAACTCACATGTGGTAGTCCTCTTCTCAGGACCATGCGCCCGCCCGTTTATGTACAAACCACAAGCTCCACAAATCCCCTCACGACAATCATGATCAAAAGAAACAGGGTCTTCACCACTTTTAATTAATTGCTCATTCAAAAAATCCAGCATCTCCAGAAAAGACATCTCAGGAGATACGTTTTCAAGATTATATTTAACAAAACGCCCCTTCACTTTAGCGTTTCTTTGCCGCCAAATTTTTAACGTGATCTTCATGATTTTATAAAATGTGTTTAACAATTATTTTTAAAAAAAACTTGACTTTATAGACAAAGTCTAACTTAAATTTAAAAAAGCACCAAGAACAAACAAGCACCAAATAACAAGCACCAAATAACAAGCACCAAATAACAAGCACCAAATAACAAACAAATTCCAAAAATCAATTTTCAAAATTCCAAACCAATCCGTCTTGTTGTTTTGGTCATTGAAATTTTGAAAATTGGAATTTATTTGAGATTTGTCATTTGAGATTTGGTATTTGAGATTTGGTATTTGTTCACATATTATATAATTTATTAGGTGTTCACGAGCTCACTTTGTTCGGTTCATTATTGCAATTATTAGATAAATGTTCGACTTTATGGACAGGGAGCAATCAGTCTCTTGGTCCCTTACTCTCTATTTATAACTTCTCTGCCCAGGTTTAACAAATTCAAAATTCAGGTCTTCTTTATGAAAATCATGCTTTTGCCCCTCGCCTTTATATTCCCAGGCGGCAACATAAGCATACTCCTTATCGTTTCGTAATGTCTCACCGGTCTCGGTCTGCGACTCTTCCCTGAAATGCGCCCCGCATGACTCATTACGATTCAATGCATCCTGGCACATTAACTGCCCGATCTCAAAGAAAGTTTCAACCCTCAGTGCCTTTTCGAGCTCCTGGTTAAGCTCGTTGCCGTTACCCGGTATTCGTAATTTATTATAAAACTCTTCCTCCAACTCCTTTAATAGCTTTACGCCTTTTTTAATTCCTTCTTCGTTCCTTATCATCCCACAATAATCCCACAATATTTTTCCTAATCTCCTGTGAAATGAAGTGGCCGTTTCATCGCCTTTTATGGCGATAAGCCGGTTAATCCGTTCATTTATAGCCTTTTCGGCCTCATCAAATTCGGGTGTATCTGTTGGAATTTTGGAAGTAGCGATCTCTCCGGCAAGGTAATCGGCAATTGTATAAGGCAGTATAAAATATCCATCGCCCGCGCACTGCATTAAAGAGTTAGCGCCAAGCCTGTTAGCACCATGGTCGGAAAAGTTGGCTTCGCCGATAGCATATAGCCCGTTGATAGTGGTCATAAGATTATAATCTACCCAAAGCCCTCCCATAGTATAATGACCTGCCGGGTATATTCTCATGGGCTCATCATAAGGTATTATACCTGTGATCTTCTCATACATCTCAAACAAATTCCCATACTTATTTTGTATAGCTTTCTTTCCTTGTTTTTCAATAGCACCTTTAAAATCGAGATAGACAGCCAGGCCGGTATCGCCTACTCCATATCCCGCGTCGCATCTTTCTTTGGCAGCCCTTGAGCCTACATCGCGGGGAACAAGATTACCATAAGCCGGATACCTGCGTTCAAGGTAGTAATCACGTTCATCTTCGGGAATTTCATTCGGATGGCGTTTGTCGTTTTTGGCTTTCGGAACCCATACCCTGCCGTCATTACGTAGTGATTCGGACATTAATGTCAGCTTTGACTGGTATTCATTAAGAACAGGCACGCTGGTGGGATGAATCTGAATAAAGCTAGGATTGGCAAACAATGCTCCCTTTTTATGCGCAACCCATGCAGCCATAGGATTCGAGGCCAAAGCCAGGGTTGACAAATAAAAGACAGTGCCATAACCCCCCGTTGCAAGTACAACGGCATGAGCCGAGTACCTCTCAAGCTCGCCGCTAACAAGATTACGGGCTATTATACCGCGCGCCTGACCGTCAACTATGACCAGGTCAACCATTTCACGGCGAGAATACATTTTTACCGTTCCCTTGCTCACCTGTCTGCTCAATGACGAATATGAGCCAAGCAAACATTGCTGACCCGTCTGGCCTTTGGCATAAAAAGTCCTTGAAACCTGGACACCACCAAAAGACCTCGTATCAAGCATTCCACCATAATCATGGGCAAAAGGAACACCAACAGCCGTATAATGGTCTATCACATTATTGCTTACCTCTGCAGCACGATAAACATTCGCCTCACGCGCACGATAATCACCGCCTTTGATAGTATCAAGAAACAAGCGATAAACACCATCCCCGTCATTTTTATAGTTCTTTGCAGCATTAATGCCTCCCTGTGCCGCCACCGAATGTGCCCTGCGAGGTGTGTCCTGGAAACAAAAAACCTTCACATTATAACCCAGCTCACCCAAAGAGCTTGCAGCAGAAGCCCCGGCAAGGCCAGTGCCAACTACTATTACATCAAGCTTCTTACGATTTGCCGGACTAACCAACCTTAAACCCGTCTTGTATGACTCCCATTTATCAGCTAAAGGACCTGACGGTATTTTTGAATCAAGTTTTATCATAATTCAATACTTTCTGAGTTGATCAATTTTAATTATAAAAAAATAAAAAATATATCGGAATAGTTGCAAAACCAACTGAAATAACAATTGCATATATCGTTCCTATTACCTTGATCGCGGGTGTGTATTTGTTATGACTTAAACCCAGCGACTGAAAGGCTGACTGAAAAGCATGCTTAAGATGAAAAGCCAAGAACACAAAAGAAACAAGGTATATTATTGAATATAAAGGAGTCTGAAAAATGGCTGCTGCCATCGGAAAAAAATCATGCTTGCCCGAAGCCACCGGAGGAATATCAACAAATCCAAGCTTTACATAGAAAAAGTGAAAAAAATGAATGAACAGAAAAATAAAAATTATAACCCCGGTATGTATCATATATTTTGAAAACATTGACTTTTCCGTTTTTAACGACCTGGAGTATTTTACAGGCCGCGCACGATAGTTGGACACTTCCATTATCACGCCTATCAAAATATGAATAAAAAAGCCGCCAAACAGAACATACTCCATTATCTTTATCAACGGATTGGTTATCATAAATTGTACAGCCTGCCCGAAAAGCTTGCCGTCATCTCCAACTATCATAAGTATGTTAATGCTCAAATGAACTAAGAGGAAAAGCATCAAAAAAATGCCCGCCAATGCCATAATATACTTCTGGCTAACCGTTGTAACTCGTGTCTTTTTATCACCCATCGCTTTTTATTAATATTATAATATAAAAACATATTGACTAACCCGTAATGTAAAATCACAATATTACACTTTTTTAAACTTCATTCAAAATTTTTCAAATAATTTTAATCAAATTCGATAAGTTTAAATTATTATTGCATAAACATTAAATTCATTCTATAACAATTTGTGTGGGTAAAAATATAAATTTGTATTACCGGAATCCTCAATTAAAAAAAATAATTAAAACCGTAAAATATGTTTGATAAAACCACATACATTAACAGACGCGAAAAGCTGAAACAAAAAGTTAAAGATGGTATAATTCTTCTTCCCGGCAACGACCACTCTCCGATGAATTATGCAGGAAACACTTATAGATTCAGACAAGACAGCTCGTTCTTATATTTTTTCGGGCTTGATATTCCCGGGCTGGCAGGCATAATTGATGTCAACAACAACGAAGATACGCTGTTTGGAGATGATGCCACCCTTGATGATATTGTCTGGATGGGCCCGCAGCCATCACTGAAAGAGAATGGTGAAAAAGCCGGGATAAAAAAAACATTTCCCTTAAAAGAACTTTCCGCCAAACTACGTGAAGCTGTCAGCAAGAAACGCGCCATACATTACCTTCCGCCATACAGAGGTGAAAACAAGATCCTTCTTTATCGATTACTGAACATACCGATCAATGAGCAAAAGGAAAAAGCTTCCGCCGGGCTTATCAAAGGTGTGGTAAGTTTACGCTCAATAAAGGAAAACCAGGAGATAAAAGAGCTGGAAAGAGCAATGGACACCGCATACCTGATGCATACCACAGCTATGAAAATGGCCAGGCCCGGAGTTTTTGAAGGGGATATTGCAGGGGTAATTGAAGGCATTGCCCTTTCCTCGGGTACAATGACATCCTTTCCCGTTATACTGACAAAACACGGCGAAACACTTCATAATCACGATCATAGCAACAAACTCGAAAAAGGCGATCTTCTGCTCGTGGATGCAGGCTGCGAATCGCCATTGCACTATGCTACCGACCATACCAGGACAATACCGGTCGGCGGAAAATTTTCCCCGCTGCAAAAAGATATCTATCAGATAGTGCTCGATTCCCAAATAAAAGCTATTCAATCAATAAAACCGGGTATTACCAATCTGGACATCCATATTAAAGCTTGCGAAGTAATAGCTTCGGGGCTTAATGACCTGGGGTTTATGAAAGGAGATGTAAAACAAGCAGTCGAACAAGGCGCACACGCCCTGTTCATGCCCCACGGGCTTGGGCATATGATTGGGCTCGACGCACATGATATGGAAGACCTCGGCGAAAACTTTGTCGGATACAACAATGAAGTGAAAAGAAAAAATATTTTCGGAACAGGCAACCTGCGCCTCGCCAAAAAACTACAGGAAGGATTTGTAATTACAGTTGAACCCGGAATATATATCATCCCGCAACTTATACAAAAATGGGAAAAAGAAAAAAAGTTCACAGAGTTCATTGATTATGAAAAAACAAAATCCTGCATCGGCTTCGGAGGAATACGTATTGAAGACGATATACTGGTTACTGAAGACGGCTGCCGTGTACTCGGAAAACCAATCCCAAAATCCGTGGAAGAAGTGGAAAATATAGTACAAGGCTAATTAATGTCTGTCTATAAAGTCGAACATTTATCTATAATTGAATAATGAACCGAACGTGCCGACCAACGGGAGACCACGACCGAAGGGAGTAACATTGTGAGCTCGTGAACACCTAATAAATTATATAATATGTGAACAAATAACAAAA
>PWZB01000128.1 GCA_003567625.1 Bacteroidales bacterium
CCATACAATGCCTTCGTAATTGTTGGAGTGATAAGCACCGTGCAGGTGAAGCATAATTGCATCATTCTTAATGTTGTTTTGGATGAAATGAGCCATAGTTGCATCTTTTACAGCCTGGGCTTTAGGCAGGTTTTCGTTTCTATGACCGGGCATCTGAATCATTTCAAGCATTCTTTTATAGCCGGGTAATTCGGGATCATACATGACAGGCAGGGGTGCAATGTAGGTCAAAGCCTTATCAGAAAGAGCTTCGAGAGCTTCAAACCCGCCCCAGTTTACCATAGCTGCATAACGCCTGGGTATGTTTGTGGCAATAAAGCTTATGCTGTTTTCTTTAGCATATTCAACAATCGGTTTGTAATCCGTCTTGTAATTGTTCCACAGTTTTGCTTCTGCCTCAAAATTACTTTCCGGAATCAGACCTTTCAAATACTCATTGAGAATTAGCTGATTGTCAGATTCAAACATTTCCGCCCCTAAGAGAAATTTGTTGCCGATCTTCTTATGAATATCTTTCGTTAATTCATGCTGAAGCCAATGGCATATCAGGTTGTTATGAATCTCGCCGAACAATACTACATCTTTTTTAATGGCTTGTTCAACCAACTCATGATAGGTGGTTTTATTGCCGTAAGCATCGAATAATTGATATGCTTTTTTGTGTTGGGCGATTGTAGTGATTGGAATATTTAACAGTAAAATGATTGTCAGAATTGTTTTCATTTGTGTAAATTTAATATTATGCTTGTAGTAATCTGTTTAATAGAGCAATGGTAACACTAATTTACCCTGCCGGATATTAACTGTCAATCATGTGCTTTTTTATTATAAAAATATTATCCAAGAGGGTAAATCGGTGTTCTATTTTTAATTAAAAATTTTATGAGTAAGTAATAGTATGAATATCTTTTTTTCATGGCTGTTACAGGTCAATATTGGTAAAATGCAAGGGCAGCAAATCAGCCACACTGTCAATAACAATCACTTTTCCTTTTTCACCGGCTAGTATGATTTTAACAGGAGTTTTTTGTTTTTTTTCATATTCGATAAGTGTTTGCCGGCAACTCCCGCATGGAGAAACCGGTTTTTTACTATCTCTGCGATCCGAATATGCACTTATAGCGATTGTCTTTATTCTATTATCGGGGTGAAGTGCGGAAGCTGAAAACACTGCTACTCTTTCGGCGCACAAACCCGATGGGTAAGCAGCATTTTCCTGGTTGTTGCCTTTAATTATTGTTCCGTCATCAAGCAAGACTGCTGCACCAACCCTGAAACCCGAATAAGGGGAGTAGGCTGACTTTGTCATTTCACGTGAAAGCCCGACAAGCTTCCGCTCGTTTTCCGGCAACTCTTTAATATCATTGAATTCGTTGTATGTAAATGATTCTACAATGCTTTTCATGTTTGAGGAATTTATTAAAGTTTACAAGTCAAAGAACCAGAAAACAGTAAATATATTGGGTTAATGGATTTGGGCTGCAAGTTCTAAAAACAAAACTAAGAATCATTTTAATAACAGGAATAAAAAGAAAGACGTGTCCATAGGACGTCTCCCTTAACTAAATCAAATCTTTACTACTCTTCTTCTTTTTCTTTTTCTTCTTCTTCGTAAGCTTTAAGCAGTTTTTCCTGCACATCCATAGGCACTTGCTGGTATTCGGCGAATTTCATTCCATAGGTTGCTCTGCCGCTGGTAATTGAAGATAGTGTTGTAGAATAGCGGCTCATTTCTGCCAGTGGCACTTTAGCTTTGATTTTCTGGTAATTGCCTTCGCTTTCCATTCCCATAATAACTGCTCTTCTGCTTTGGAGGTCGGTCATTGCATCACCCATTTTTTCTTCGGGAACAATAACTTCAACATCATAAATAGGCTCAAGTATTTTTGGGCCGGCATTCTTGAACGCTTCTTTGAAAGCGTTACGTCCTGCAAGTTTAAAAGATATTTCGTTAGAGTCAACAGGGTGCATTTTTCCATCATAAACGCTGACGACAATATCACGTGCGTATGAGCCTGTAAGTGGCCCTTCCTCCATTTTTTCCATAATACCTTTAATGATAGCGGGCATGAACCTTGTATCTATAGCGCCACCCACTATACAGTTGTTGAACACCAGTTTTCCGCCCCATGGCAGGTCATTGACCTCCTGGTTCCTCACAGTAAATTCTTTTTGGCCGGGTTTGCCTTCAACGTAAGGTTCAATCATCATAAATACTTCGCCAAACTGCCCTGCTCCACCCGATTGTTTTTTATGGCGATATGAGGATTTAGCAGATTTTGTTATAGTTTCCCTGTATGGAATTTTGTGAGGATAAAACTCGACCGGGATTTTGTTAATGTTTTCAAGCATCCACTTTCCGATGTTGAGGTGCATCTCTCCCTGGCCCGAAAGAATGATCTGTTTTAGCTCCTTCGATTGTTCATATTTAAAGGTTGGGTCAATACTGTTCATCTCTTTGAGAACCGTCATCAGCTTTTCATCATCTGCAGTATTTTTAGCTTTGATTGCTGTACGGAATTTTGGCTCCGGGAAGATTATGGGTTCTATCTTCACGCCTTGTTTTTTTGATGAAGCAAGGGTATTGTTAGTAAAAGTATTTTTCAATTTAATGGTAGCGGCAATATCACCGGGCACGATTTTATCAATTTTCTGACGATTTTTCCCTGCTATTGCAAATAATTGCGACAATCTCTCCTTAGCATCGGTATTTGAGTTTATCAAATCCATTGCTTCTGTGATTGTTCCCTGGCATACTTTAAAAAACGATATTTCACCAAGATGTGGTTCAATAGCTGTTTTAAATACAAATGCAACAGGGTGCTGCCCGGGGTCATATTTTATTTCTTCGCCTTCATCGGTTTTCATTAGAGGCACTTCATCAGGTGCGGGGAGGCTTTCGGTAATGAACTCAAGGATACGTCCTGTTCCCTGGTTGTTTTTGGCTGAAGCACAAAATACCGGGAACATGGTACGGGTAATTATGCCCAATTTGATCCCCTTAATAAGTTCTTCGTCATTCAGTGTGCCTTTTTCGAAAAAGTTTTCCAAAAGCTGTTCGTCACTTTCAGCAGCGGCTTCAATAATCTCATTTCTCAACTTTTCGGCTTTTTCTTTTTCTTCGGCAGGGATTTCAGATATTTCGGGTTTTCCGCCGTCAACAGGGAATTTATACATTTTCATTTTCAATATATCAATGACGGTGTCAAAACCTATACCTGCGTTAACGGGATATTGTGCCATTATTATCTTATTGCCGAATTGCTGCCTTAGCTGTTGAAAAACATCATCGAAGTTGGCTTTTTCATGTTCTAACTGGTTAATCACAAAAATTGCCGGTTTTTCATCACGGGCGATGTACCGCCACGTAATTTCCGTACCTACTTCAACACCGTTTTGGGCATTGATAAGCATCATGGCGGTATCAGCCACCTTGAGAGCCGTGATCACTTCACCGATAAAATCATCAATTCCCGGAGTATCAATAAGGTTGATTTTATAACCATTATATTCGGTGAATAATACTGTAGAAAAGACTGATGCCTCTCTTTCAAGCTCAATCTCACGGTAGTCCGATACAGTATTTTTGTCTTCAACCGTACCACGGCGCTTAATAAGGCCTCCTTCATATAATATGGATTCAGCCAGGGTGGTCTTTCCTGTCTTTGTGCTTCCTATTAAAGCAATGTTCTTAATTTCGTTTGTCTGATATACTTTCATAGCAATTTGACGATATTTTTATCATGTTAATATTTAGAAAATTGTTTTTTAATAACGGATAACAAGCAACAAACAACCATTATATTAAAATTAACACAGGTTGCTTGTCGCAAATTAATACATATAATGCCTGGTAATTGATAAATTGTTTTTGAAGTGCAAAGATAATTTTTTCTGTTGTAATAAACATAAAGAGTTTTAAGTGTAGAATTAATATTTTGATTTTTGTGGAAATAAGACCTGGGTTTATTATGCTTCTGATGGTTTTGAAAGTCTTTTTATAAAGGCTTTCAAGGTTTTAAAAGCTGCGGAAGGTTGTTTTGTATAATGTTGGCCGGAGTGTTCAGAGCCGGGATGTTTAATCCTTGGTTTTAATCAGGGTCTTTTTTTTGCATTGAATGGATTTTTTAGTCCATAGTACCTTACGAGTTCGATTTTAGCAAAACCAATAATTACCCTGGTTTCGAAAAGTACGGGAATTCTGTTTTTATCATCAGATATCCATAGTGTCATAGGCCAGGATTGTTCAAAACCTTCTTCGGTCAATACTTGGGGTTTAAAACGCAGTGTTTTGATTTCGCCCATTTTTGTTTTTATCGTTTCCCTGCCTTCAAATATAATCCTGGCAACATATATTGAATCCTTGAACAGGAAATTAATATCAAATTTATCTCCATGTTTAACGTTTGAATAATCTAAAGTCCGTACAAAATAAAATGCGGAGATAATATCCTGAATATTTTCCGTGGTAGGAATTATCTCACCCTTGGTGTAGGCTTTGTTTTCGTATTGGTTGAAAGTAATGCTTTCATTTCTTTCATAACCTCCTTCATAGACGTCTCTCATGAAATGCCAGGGGACAATGGCTTCTTC
>PWZB01000106.1 GCA_003567625.1 Bacteroidales bacterium
AAAATGATCAGACTCATTGAAGCCATGGAATTAGAGAAAATTTTCATTCTTGTTACATACAAAAAGCTTTTTGATCCTGACGCAAAGTTTGAAAGACATCCTGTACTCGATTGATATATAGTTTTTTATAACAATTTTTGAAATATTATAGAAAAATATTTTGGATTTTTGATAGCAGGGTTTTACTTTTGCACTCCCAAAATAAAGGGTAAAATAGTTTTTTAGACAGAAAAGAATATAATTTCAGACTCGGTAGCTCAGCAGGTAGAGCACATCCCTTTTAAGGATGGGGTCCTGAGTTCGATCCTCAGCCGAGTCACAAAAAGTTTTGTTAGTTTTCAAACGTTCATGTTTTTTTGTTTACTAAACCTGAATCTGAAAAGTATTTATTGTTTAATTTTTCTGCTAAACGGTATACTTTTTTTTTAAAAGCAAGGGCGTTTATCCATTCTTTCGGGATATTTTCAACCGAATATAACAACCCTGCCAAACCACCTGTAATAGCGGCTGTTGTATCTGTATCTTCACCTAAGTTAACAGATGACAAAACTGTATCACGATAATTGTTATATTTTAAAAAACACCATATACTTGCCTCTAAGCTATCTAAAACATAACCTGATGAATTTATTGAATTTTCCGGATAGCTGCTTATCTTATCAGGAACAATTCGTTTAAACAAAACCTGCTCTTTTTTTGAAATATTTTGCCGGGTGAAAAACTTTTGAATATCTTTTTGCATATTTTGATATGCATCTTCCTTTGAAAGTCCATTTAGAATATGTTCGGCAATTTTCAAATATATCAGGCATGCAATTGCTGAACGTATATGATAATGGGTTAATGCCGAAACGTCCCAGGTTATTTCAAACTGTTCATGTATTGGTTTGTTTTTAATATAACATATCAACGGCATTATTCGCATTAGTGAACCGTTGCCATTTGTACGCTCATCTGTTTCGTTCTTTAGGTTTTTTAGTTCATTGAAGCTTTGCCTTTTGATGATATCCTGAAGCTTAGTGATAGCGGCATTTGTTGTGTGCCCGATGCTAAAGACCTTGCCATATGGTGTCCAGATCCCTTCATATTTCCATTTAATAAATTTATTTGCAATATCATGCAAATTATAACCTTCAAGCAAGCTTTCTGCCAGGCAAAAAGTTAAAGAACTGTCATCCGACCAGGTTCCTTTGGGTTGGTTGTGAGTGCCAAACTCTCTCATACCTGTAACGGGATTAGTCCTTAAAGCTCTCCTGCTTTCAAATTCAACAGGCACACCCAATGCATCGCCCACAGACACGCCAAATAAAATATCTTTTGCAAAGTTCCTGCTTTTCATACCACAAAACATTTATTATATCATTATGTTTTAATATGCTTTTTTATTGCTCTGTATCCGGAATCATTATTTTGTAAACGGTATAGTATTCGTTTTAAATATTGTTTTACAATAGCATTTATTTTTTTAATGCTTTTATTTCGGGATGTTATAATTTTTCTTTAACACATGAATATAGATTCTGCATCATCATTATATAGAATAAAATGGTTTTTATACTTTTTGATAATGATTAGAACTTGAGTTCATGCCTATTACGGGCCATTAGTTACTTATTCTTCACGACCATGCGGTTATCAGCAGCTCGATATCCTGGTACGGGATTTTAAACAACTCGCCTATATAAGCATTTGTAAGTGTTCCGTTATAGATATATACACCATGTCTGATTCCGGGGTCAATTTTGAGCAGGTTGTTTACACCTCCGCCTTCGCCTATATTTAGCAGGACCGGAGCAAAAAAGTTGCTGAAGGCGTATGATGCTGTACGTGGTACGCGCGAAGCTATATTTGGAACACAGTAATGAGTGACGTTGTACTTTTTAAATACGGGGTCGGCATGAGATGTGACCTGCGATGTTTCCACGCATCCTCCCTGGTCAATGCTGACGTCAACGATTACGGAGCCATATTTCATCTGGCTGACCATTTCTTCGGTGACAACCACCGGCGAACGACCTTCAGGTGAATGTATGGCGCTGATAACTACATCGGCTGTTTTAAGGGCTTTTAACAGAACCTTGGGTTGTATTATTGATGTAAAGATGCGTGAATTCAGGTTGCTTTGCAGTCGCCTCAGGCGGTAAATGGAATTATCAAAGACCTTGACAAAAGCTCCGAGCCCTGAGGCTGCATGTACTGCAAACTCACCTACCGTACCGGCACCCAGTATGACTACTTCTGTAGGTGTAATACCCGAAAAGCCGCCAAACATGACTCCCTTGCCAAGCTTCTTGTCGGAAAGGTATTCTGCTGCTATAAGTACGGAAGTGTTGCCGGCTATCTCACTCATGCTGCGTACAAGAGATAAAACATTTGCACGGTCTTTGATAAGCTCATAAGCTATAGCATTGACCTTTTTAGACATTAAGGTTTTGAAAAATTGTTCGTCCTGCATTGTTAATGCTATTGTTGAAAACAGAACCTGGCCCGGTTTCAATAGCTCAGTTTCTTTTTCTGTTGGTGGTGCTACCTTCAAAATTATATCTGTTTTATAAACTTCCTTTTTGTCATAGACAATTTCACCACCAGCTTCAACATAAGATTTATCGTAAAAATAAGCATTATCGCCGGCTTTAGATTCTATAAATACTTTATGCCCGTTTTGTGTCAACAAATTTACCGCCTCAGGTGCTAAACCCACACGGTTCTCCTGATAGGTTGTTTCACAAGGTATGCCAATGGTCAGAAAGTCTTTCTTCTTTTTTACCTCAAGCATCTCCTCCTGGGGAAGGTATTTACCTGCCTGACTATAATAAGATTGTTCTTTGTTTGTTTGTTCCATATATTTTCAGATTTAGTTAATTGGTCAAATTAAAATATATTAAAACGATATTATTCTCTCGCCCCCCTCTTCCTTCATATCAACCATGACTGTTTCATAAGGCAATAACTGGCTGATTTTATCAGCCCACTCAATGAAACAATAATTGCCACTGAAAAAATATTCTTCATAACCCAGGTCATAAACTTCATCAACATTAACCCTGTATAGGTCAAGATGATAAACCGGTTTTCCTTTTTTTGTCTTATATTCACAAATGATTGAAAAACTCGGGCTGGTAACATAATTTTCAACACCGAGTAATTTGCAAAGTATTTTAATAAAATTTGTTTTTCCTACACCGATCGGACCACAAACAGCAAATATCTTTTTGTCGTGATGCTTTTCCAATAACTTTTCACCTACTTGGTAAAGCTCATCAACGGTTTTACACCGGTAAATATTTATAATATCTTCCATCATTTGGCTTTCAAATAAATAAACGGAATTAACATTTCTTCCAGGGAAATCCCTCCATGCTGAAAGGTATTGCGGTAATAATTAACATAATAGTTGTAATTATTGGGATAGACCAGGAAGTGGTTTTCCTTGGCAAATATATAATTAGAGCTTACGTTAGTAGTTGGCAAATAACCATCCTGCGGTTTATTTATTTCAAAGACTTCCGATGGATTATACTGCAGGTTACGCCCTGTTTTGTAACGCAGGTTGGTATTGGTGTTTTTGTCACCAATAACTTTAACGGGATTTAATACCTGTATGGTTCCGTGATCGGTGGTTAATATTATGCTGATCTTTTTCTCTGCGAGCGACTTTATAATGTCTTTCAGTGGTGAGTGCTGAAACCATGATCTCGTAAGTGAGCGGTATGCGGGTTCATCGCCTGCCAGCTCTTTGATGACCTCCATTTCGGTACGGGCATGAGACAGCATGTCAACAAAATTGTAAACCAATATATTTAAAGGCGTTGAAATATAATTTGATAAGTTTTCTGAAAGTTTTTTTCCTGCTGCCAGGTTCAATATCTTGTGGTAATTGAATTTAATATTTACCCGAAGCCGTTTTAGCTGCTCCTGTATAAGCTCTGCTTCAAACTTGTTCCGGTAATCCTCACTACCCTCGTCAACCCAATATTGAGGATGTCTTTTCTTTATTTCTGAGGGCATCAATCCCGCAAATATTGCATTTCTGGCATATTGAGTGGCTGTGGGTAATATGCCGCAATAGACATCGTCCAGCTCAATCCGGTATATTTCCTGTATTAAGGGTTGTAAGACTTTCCATTGATCGTAGCGTAAATTATCAATAATGATCAAAAAAACCTTTTTTTCATTTTGCAAAATCGGCAAAACAGCGTCCTTTATCAAATCATGCGATAATATGGGTTTTTTTTCGGCTTGACCGCTAATCCAGCCAAGGTAATTATTTTGTATAAACCTGGAAAAAACTTTATTAGCTTCATTTTTCTGCATCCTCAGGATCTCTTTCAAACCGGGATCATCTGATTTTTCAAGCTTAAGTTCCCAATTTATAAGATTTTTATAAATAGTCTTCCAGTCGCCATAATCAAGCTTGCCGCTTAATGCCGTTGATATATTTTGGAATTCCTGTTGATAGGTCATAGTGGTTTTTTCATCAATAAGCTTGCGGTTTTCGAGGTTCTTTTTTATTGATAATAATATCTGGTGGGGATTAACAGGTTTAATAAGATAATCGGAAATATTGCTTCCGATAGCCTCATTCATGATAGTTTCCTCCTCGCTCTTTGTTATCATTACAACGGGAATACCGGGATGTTTGCTGTCTATCTGGTCTAATGTCTCAAGACCGGTCAATCCGGGCATGTTTTCATCAAGGAAAATAATATCAAAATCATTATTATTGATCAAATCCAATGCTTCATCGCCACTATGGCTCGTATAAACTAAATATCCCTTCTCCTCCAAAAAAAGTATGTGAGGTTTTAATAAATCTATCTCATCATCAACCCATAATATTTTTATACTCATAAATTATGTTTTCCTTTAATTTGTTTTTAAACAACATACATCCTTTACAAATTTAACAAAAAATAATGAATTTTGCTTTATCGAATTTTTTAATTTGATTTATTACTTAATATTTATTGAAATTCAACCTTTTGGTAATTAATTTACTGATAACAAAAAAAACCTGATAACTTTGCATATAAATTCTTTATTTTCGAAAATTCAGGTTTATTTAGTGGCATCATATAATAAACTGCTTAAAACAGAAGCCCATTCACAAAAACTTTTGCAGCAAAAGAAATTATTGGTAAATTGCGGTCATTTATTACAATAAAATAAAATAGAGATGGAATTCACTGCGAAACATATAGCTGATTTTCTTAACGGCATTATTGAAGGCGATTCAAATACCAAAGTCAACAGGATATCAAAAATCGAAGAGGCATCAGAAGGTTCTTTAACTTTTTTGACAAATCCTTCATACACTCCATATATTTATAAGACCAACGCATCTATAGTTCTTGTAGATAAAGATTTCAAAGCAGAACAACCGGTAAACAATACACTTATACGTGTTGATAATGCTTATAATGCCCTGGCACAAGTGCTTGAGCTATACAATAAAAGCAAGCCCGAAAAAAAAGGTATCTCGTCAATGGCTTACGTTTCGGACTTGGCTAAGATCGGCAAAAACTGCTATATCGGAGAGTTCTCTTATATTGGTGATAATGTGGAAATAGGTTCGAACGTAAAAATATATCCCCAGACTTTTATTGGCGATAACGTAAAAATTGGTGCCAAGTCCATTGTCTATGCCGGGGTAAAAATTTATGAAAATACGTTGATCGGTAAAGAGTGTACCCTGCATGCCGGTGCAGTGTTAGGCTCGGACGGTTTTGGTTTTGCAATACAAACCGACAGGAACTATAAAAAGATCATACAGACCGGAAATGTTGTTATAGAAGACTATGTTGAAATCGGTTCAAATACTACAATAGACCGTGCAACAATAGGCTCAACAATAATAAAAAAAGGTGTTAAACTCGATAACCTCATACAAGTCGGGCATAATGTAATTATAGGTGAAAATACTGTTATGGCTGCCCAAGTTGGCATTGCCGGCTCCACAAAAATTGGTAAAAACTGCATGTTTGGCGGGCAGGTTGGTATTAGCGGACACCTGAATATAGGTGATGATGTGAAAATGGCCGCCAAATCAGGAGTGGGCTCCAACATTAAAAGCGGAGAAATAATTATGGGTTCTCCCGCTATCGAAGCAAATAACTTCAAAAAATCTTATGTTCATTTCCGTAACTTCGAAAAACTGGTTAAAAGAATTGATGAACTTGAAAAGGAATTGAAAAACGTGAAAAACAAATAATATTTTTAACTTCCCGTTTATATTCTAATTTTGCAAAAAACAAATTAAAAATTTTTTTATTTAAACAATTGTTTATTTTTGCCAACAAAACTTAATTAATAATAAGCAAAACAGTAAAAAGTATTATGTCTGAAAAGCAGAAGACAATAAAATATCCCGTAACTGTCACAGGAGTTGGATTGCATACAGGCAAAACGGTAAAACTTACATTTAAACCTTCTGATAAAAACAGTGGAGTACGTTTTTTAAGGACTGATATAAATAATGAAGCATTTGTAAATGCTGATGTGAAAAATGTTGCTGATACAACTCGTGGTACTACATTGGAAGAAAATGGCAATCGTATTGCTACCGTCGAACATGTTCTGGCAGCAATAGCCGGCTTTGAAATAGATAATATTGTTATGGAAATTGATGCTCCTGAAACACCGATACTTGACGGCAGCTCAAAACCTTTTGCCGATGCCCTGGGTAAAGCAGGTATCGTTGAACAGGAAGCAGAGAGAGAAGTAGTTGAAATTACTGAAACCATCAATTATTTTAATGAAGAAAATGGCAGCGAAATAATTGCAATACCAAGCGACCGGTACCGCATATCATGCATGATAGATTTTAACACTAAAGTTTTGGGCTCACAGCATGCTTCGTTAAACCAAATGTCTGATTTCAAAAATGAGATAGCCCCATCACGAACTTTCGTTTTTCTGCATGAGCTTGAACGACTGCTTGAACGAAATTTGATAAAGGGCGGGGATTTAAGCAATGCAATCGTTTTTGTTGATCATGAAGTCAGTCAGTCTGCACTTAACCAAATGGCTTCACTTTTTAATAAACCTACAATAGAAATAAAAGACGGGGGCTTGTTGAATAACCTTGACCTTTATTTTGATAATGAACCCGCACGTCATAAGTTACTCGATGTTTTAGGCGACCTTGTTCTTGTTGGAAAACCAATTAAAGCTCAAATTATAGCCATTAAGCCAGGGCATTCTGTCAATATTGAGTTTGTAAAAAAGATTAAAAAATATATTAAAGATAAATTAAATTCCAACGATATACCAAAATATGATCCGAACGTCAAACCAATATTTGATGTTAACGATATCAAGAAAATGTTGCCTCATCGCTATCCTTTCCTTCTGGTGGATAAAATTATAGAAATGAGCGACAGTCATGTCGTCGGAATTAAGAATGTAACCATGAATGAAAGTTTTTTTCAGGGGCATTTTCCCGGTGAACCTATAATGCCGGGCGTATTACAAATTGAAGCCATGGCACAAACCGGCGGAATTTTAAATTTGTCAACCCTCGAAAATCCGCATGATTATAATACATATTTTTTAAAAATTGATAATGTCAGATTCAAAAAAAAAGTTGTCCCCGGTGACACCCTGATTTTCAAATTAGATTTTTTAGCTCCTGTTAGAAGAGGCATCTGCCATATGCGTGGAACCGCTTATGTGGGGAATAAGGTTGTTGCAGAAGCTGAATTAATGGCGCAGCTTGCTAAAAAGTAAAAAGGCATTAAATAATGAATCAACGGTTAGTATACATTCATCCCGATGCAAAAATAGCCAAGTCAGTAGTTATAGAACCCTTTACTACAATTTATCAAAATGTTGAAATAGACGAGGGCACCTGGATAGGATCCAATGTAACAATAATGGATGGTGCGCGTATAGGGAAAAACTGTAAGATTTTTCCCGGTGCAGTAATTGGCGCTATACCTCAAGACCTTAAATTTGAAGGCGAAGAAACTACCGTCGGGATAGGTGATAATACAATTATTCGTGAATTTGTTACTGTAAACAGGGGTACCAAAGCTACTTATAAAACAGTAATAGGCAGCAATTGCCTGCTTATGGCG
Organism: Bacteroidales bacterium; assembly: GCA_003567625.1. Taxonomy (GTDB): domain Bacteria; phylum Bacteroidota; class Bacteroidia; order Bacteroidales; family UBA7960; genus PUKZ01. Next base: position 8,079 of record PWZB01000106.1, read on the forward strand.
TATGTGCATGTTGCGCATGATTGTAAAATAGGTGATAATTGTATTTTGGCTAATGTTGCAACCCTCGCAGGACATATCGTTATTGACCATTATGCCATCGTAGGCGGATTATCAGCCGTACACCAATATGTCAATATTGGCACTCATGTTATGATCTCGGGAGGCAGCCTCGTTAGAAAAGACGTACCACCTTATACCAAAGCAGCAAGAGACCCCCTCTCTTTTGTCGGTATTAACTCAATTGGCATGAGAAGAAGAGGATATTCGAATGAAAAAATTAATGAAATACAAGATATATACAGGGTATTGTACCTGAAAAACTATAATGTATCACAAGCATTAGCATATATTGAAGCCGAAATGAGGGCTACACCCGAACGCGATGAAATACTTTCTTTTATTGCAAAATCTGACAGAGGAATTATGAAAGGGTATGGTTTCCTTGACAAAAAATCATTGTAATTAGTGTTTTACGAAAAAACAAGGAAAACTTGTTGTTTATATCAGAATTTTATAACCCGGATCTTAGTGGCATAGGGATTCAGGGGTATAAGAGTGTAATAGTATAAAAGGGTGTAAGGGTTTTAATGTCATTTAGCTATTTTTCAACACCTTATACCTTTATACCATACAATATATACCTTTAAAATATTGACATGATTGGCAGACACTTATCAGAATTTGTTGTTGGTTTTTTAGTTTTATTAACGGTATAAGATTTTTTTGCAATAGAATTTTATTATTTTTGTGCCGATATTTTTAAAGATTTGGTCTTTAATATTTTTTTATGGCAACAACAGCAGATTTCAGGAATGGTTTGTGTATAGAACACAACAACGAGCTTTACACTATAACGGAGTTTCAGCATGTGAAACCCGGTAAGGGAGGTGCTTTTGTGCGAACGAAATTGAAGAACCTCAAAACCGGCAAAATATTGCAGCACACTTTTACAGCCGGCGTAAAAATTAATATAGCACGAGTTGAACGGCGACCATATCAGTTTCTTTATAAAGATGATACAGGCTATCATTTTATGCATAACGAAACATTAGAGCAAGTAATTATTCAGGAAGAGTTGATAAACGCACCCGAATTGATCAAAGGGGGTCAGGAAGTGGAAATTATGTTCCATGCCGATACCGAAACTCCACTGCAATGCGAACTTCCACCGTTTGTTGAACTGGAAATAACCTTTACTGAACCGGGTGTAAAGGGTGATACGGTTACCAACGCCTTTAAGCTGGCAACAGTTGAAACCGGAGCCATTGTAAATGTTCCGTTATTTGTTAATACAGGTGAAAAAATAAAAGTAGATACACGTAAAAAAGAATATTCAGAACGCGCAAAAAAATAATATTGAACGTATAATTTATAAATAATAATGCACTTTAATCCAAGTCAAAAGCTTAGTAAAATAGCAGCACTGATAAATGCTGAATTTGATGGAGACCCCGACTTTCCTATAACAGGCATAAACGAAATACACAGAGTAAAACGCGGAGACATTACCTTTGTGGATCATCCGAAATATTATGAAAAAGCATTAAAATCAAATGCTTCAACCATAATTATCAACAAAAAGATTGAATGTCCGAACGGAAAAGCTCTTATATATTCCGATGATCCTTTCCGCGATTTCATTAAACTTGTTAAAAATTTCCGGCCTTTTAAAACCTCATCCTCTATGATCAGTCCAACAGCCGATATAGGGGAGGGTACAATAATTCAACCGGGCGTTTTTGTGGGAAATCATGTAAAGATTGGTAATAATTGCCTGGTACATGCTAATGTTTCTATTTACGATAATTCTGTTATCGGCGACAATGTGATTATACATTCGGGTGCTGTGATAGGTTCCGATGGATTTTATTTCAAACGCAGACCTGAATATCAGGATAAATTTGAGAGTGGCGGAAGGGCTGTCATTGAAGATCATGTTGAAATAGGTGCTTGCTGTACAATTGACAGGGGCGTTACCGGTGATACAGTCATAGGCCGGGGATCAAAATTGGATAATCATATACATATAGGACACGATAGCATAATAGGCAAAAACTGTTTGTTTGCAGCGCAAGTTGGAATAGCCGGCTGTGTGAATATCGAGGATGATGTTATTCTGTGGGGGCAGGTTGGCGTACAAAAAGACCTTACTGTTGGAAAAGGTGCCGTCGTGCTTGGTCAATCAGGCCTGGCAAAATCACTCAAAGGCGGTATAACTTATTTCGGATCACCTGCAGTGGAAGTAAGACAAAAAATGAAAGAAATTGCGGCCTTGAAAAAATTACCCGAAATATTCAAAAAATTAGATTGAATAAATTCATGGCTTTAAATATAAACAAACGCGGTATTTAGTATTGCGATTTTGACAACAAAAGCCCTGCTAACTAATGATAAGTTGCAATGATGCAATACCATCCAGGGTACTTATTATAATAATATAAACCCCGGGTTTGAATCCGTGAGTATTCAACAGGTATGATCTGTTTTTATCCGTAACCGTTATTTTGTCCTCAAAAACCCTTTTCCCGTACATATCTTTTAAATAAATATTTGTGGCTCCAAGCGGAGCTTTAAACTCAATTATTGTATAATCATTCGCAGGATTCGGGTAAACAACTATTTCAGCTCCGGATAAAATATTATTTACATACACCTCTTCAAGAATAAATGTTTTGGTTTCCATACAACCGTTTTCATCTATTATCGTGACTGTATAAGTACCTGCAGGTAACCCGGTAATATCTTTCGTAGTTGGCCCGTGTTTCCATTGATATTCATAATTTCCTGTTCCCCCGGTAACGGCCAGGTAAATAGCACCGTTATTTTCACCCGTTGTTGGGTGAATAATAGTATCGGCTTCAATGATTATATCAGTTGGTTCATTTACAACGACCGAATCTTTTATTTTGCAGGTGTTAACATCTGTAACGGTAATGAAATATTTGCCCGCGGCTATATTTGTTGTTGTTTCTCCGGTAGCACCGGTACTCCAGTAATAATTATAAGGGCTGGTACCACCGGAAACCACGGCGGAAATTTCCCCTGTTTTTTCACCATGGCAAAGGGGTTCTGTTACATCAAAAGAGATAAACAATTTGTCGGGTTGAGTTACTTCAAATTCATCCATAGCCATACATCCGCTATCGGTAACGGTAAGGGAGTAAATTCCGGCTTTAAGGTTTTCAATAGTACTGCTTGTTTCACCGGTACTCCACATATATGAAGGATCATATATTTCGCCTTCGAGTGTTATATCTATGGCTCCGTCACTATAACCATAACATGAAACATTTGTTATATCGGCTATAATCTCAGGAGCATCGCTGTCATTGACAAAAAAAGTAAGTTCAAGTTGGCAATTGTCAATTTGATCTGTAATTGTCAACATATATGTGCCGGCTGATATATTTTCAATGTTCTGGGTTGTATGGCCGGTTGACCAGAAGTAGTCATATTCTGCTTCGGGGTCTAACGGGTGTATATAAATAGCACCGTTTGACTCTCCGCACCCTTCCGGATTAACAATTTCATATTCGACTAGTGGCATGGTTCCGCCCAAATCATATATTATAACCGTACCAGTTGCTTCGTAGCCGTAATAATCGGTAACAGTAACCTGGTAAGTGCCTTCTGGAAGATCGGTGGCAGTTTGTGATGTTTGTACAGGCTCGGTATCCCAGGCATAAGAAAATGGAGGAGTGCCTGTGAGAGGATAAACGGTTGCAGAACCATTAGCTTCACCGCAATAAGCATCTTCCGTTGTGAATTTTAGCAGGATTTCACTATCGGCTTCATTATTGCCAAAGCACAATCTTACCAACGGTGTAACATCTTCAGATTGCCATACTCCGTCAGCATATGTATATGAAGCATCAGCCGGTTGTTCAATACCTGTCGACCCTGCAATAACGACTATGTCATCGCCGCCGCCATACTCAACCGCTGCCAGGTATTGGTTGTCAGGTTCCAAAACCAGGTGTTCGGTAAAAGGTAAAACAACACTAACGGGATCATACATATAATCTTCGGGAATATCTGAATCTGTAAGGGTATATTCACCCGTTTCAGCAATAACCAAAAAACCATCGTCAGTGATTTCATAAATCAAAGCTTTTATTTGAGCGCCGGGTTCCGTTTGATGATACAGCACAAATCCTACTGAAGTTGCTTCGACAGATGAAAAAATGTCAAAACGGTTTCCTATAATAAATGGTTCTCCGGCTTCTGCCGATATGCCCTCGCTATAAATATTGTCGTCGCGCGAATAAACGGTATCCGTGACCCAAACAGACGTCTCATAAGAGGTTTTTACCGGTTCATTATTAAATGATTCATGCCAAAGCGAAAACACAATATTATATTTTCCTTTACCACCCGGTGTAAAAGGCTCATCTATTATTATTTCCACTTCCTCTCCGGGTCCTATCTCAGATATTGCAGTACTTTCATTAAAGAAAAAATCATTTATATCAACCTTAAGTTCAACATCACTGACAGGCATTGAGCCCTCATTTATCACATTTGCAGAAAGATATGCCGGGCTTTGCTGTCCTCCCGGAATCAGGCTATAACCACCATGTTTTACCGACTTTATACTGAGTTCGCTTTCGTCAAATTCAATAAGACTAACATCATCTAACATCCAGTAATAATAAGTCGCATTGACTTTATGAAACCTGATCCATACCGACTCTTCCCCGCCTGCAACATCTGATATATTAACCATCTGGTAAAGAGGATTGGGGCTCATGTGGTTGGGCTGTATGTTATTCCTTACGTCGTATGATACCCAATTGATGCTGTCATTACTCACAAGTACCTGCAACAGGGAATGCTCAAACGAATAGAGATAACGAAATGAGTGTTCAAAGGACAATAAGACATTTGGATGATCCGAAAGGTCAATCCCGGGAGTCTGCAGAAATGCATTAACCGTGTCGGGCCAGAAGCCAGGACTACTATTACACAGATCGCTGTCAAGTATCATAAAGCCATTATGAGATGTGGTTGATTGTAACGGGCCAATCCCTGCTGAATAATGACCCTGCGGACCGTCATATGTATGATGAAAAGTGCAGAAATCATTGTTGTCAACAACCTCCCAGGTAGCTGGTAAGCTACCGTCAAAATCTTCATACCATATAATATCCTCTTTGCTTATGCCGGTAAACTTTTGTTGCTGTGCATGAATATCAGAATCTTTAAATAAATGACTGTAATCTGAGGGTAACTCATACACCTGATCATGCTGGCCCTTTGAAATTGATATGGCACAAAAAAATACCGAAATTAATAATAAGTATTTGTTTTTCATGGGTTTGTCATTTAAATAATATTTCAGAAGGCTAGAAAAAAATGCAAAAAACCCCAGCCAGTTATAAAGTGTTTTTTCAAAATTAAAATTTTAATGTATTAATTCAAAATATTTTGCCGTTTATCTGCGAATAATTATAAATTATCATAAAACTTACTTCGCAAATAAACCTGTTTTTTGCATAATGTATGATGGTAACTATGCGTAAAAAATTTATTAAATGCTAAAATATGCATTTTTATAAAAAATGTCAATAACGCTTTATTATGAATTTATACGTTTAAATCAAAAGGTTGTTACATATATATATTGTACGGAAGATAATTTCACTTGACTCAACGTAAAGCTTATCATGTGCAGGGTTGGTTTGTATTTTGTTTTTTAAAGGATGCACACCCCTGATTATACTAAAAAACCCCGGTTTGAAGCCGGGGCTTGCACTACGGGTGGAAGATGGGACTCGAACCCACGACCCTCAGAACCACAATCTGATGCTCTAACCTGCTGAGCTACATCCACCATTTTTGTAATGCAAAAATAATATTTTTTTCAATAGTGCCGGAAAAATTAAATTAATGAGTTAATTATTTAAAATGCATTATATGGTTTAACCTCCACGGGGCATTAACACAGAGGGGTATAATATTTAAAACCTGGTGTAAATTAGGATCTTTGCCCTGCTGGATATTCATTATGTTGGAACTGATTTATAATCACAGAATCCAGCTTCTGAACATATTTATCGCAATGGGTGAATATAAAACAGGGTAAGAGTATTAGCGACAATAAACATCTTGTCTTTGAAACATTTGTAGATAAAGGGAACTCAAAGTTTATAAATTAATCAGAAGAGCGATAATGCAAGATTAAATGATAAATGATAATTTTGCCGTAATTATTATCAATATTATTATATCAGTTTCATGTTTAAAGCCCGGTTTAAAAAGATATTTAAAAATGAGGTTGTTTTAAATGTTTTGACTTTGTTTTCGGGATCAACTCTGGCACAATTGTTTCCATTTCTTATTTATCCGCTTTTGTCCAGGTTATATACGCCGGAGGATTTCGGGACTTTATCACTGTTTTCCAACCTTATGATCATTTTATCGGTATTTGCAACGGGTAAGTATGAGCGTGCTATTATGCTTCCGGCCGGGAATGTTAACGCAATAAATATCACCGGTTTTTGCTTGTTGCTTATTACCTTTTTCTGGTCTTTAACCATGGCGGTATCTCTTCTTTTTGGCCGTTACATTGCTGAGGGATTGGGTGACCCCGGCCTGTATCCCTGGATTTACCTTCTTCCTTTTTCTATAGCTTTCTATTCGGTCTTTCAAGTGATGAGCTCAATATTAAACAGGCAAAAACGGTATCGATCAATGGCAGCAAGCAGGGTAGTTCAAAGTTTTGGCAGCTCAGGAGTAAAGTTGGCCGGCGGTTTTTTACAGGCAGGCCGTGGCGGCCTGATAACCGGCAATGTGCTGGGGCAAATGATGTCGGCAGCTTTTTTATTTTTAAGGTTTTACTTTAACAACAAAGGTTGGCTTAAGTTAATATCAAAAAAAAGAATGAAAGAGCAGGTTAAAGAATATATATTTTTCCCTAAATATAATATGCTGCATGTTTTAAGCAATTCAATATCTGCCGGATTACCTGTCTTTTTTTTCACACGCTTTTTTTCAATTCAGGAAACCGGGCTTTATTCAATGGGCTACAACGTTGTATTTGTACCCTTGTCATTATTTGCCGTTGCCTTGGGGCAGGTGCTTTATCAAAATATTTCAGAAAAGCATAACTCACAAAAAAAACTTACACCATTATTGTTCGATACTATAAAAACGGTTCTATTAATATCGGTAATTCCATTTATTTTAGTGATGCTTTTTGCACCGGAAATTTTTAGCTTTGTGCTTGGCAGAGAATGGGAAGTTTCGGGGAAATTCCTGCAAATAATTTTACCATGGTTGTTTATGGTCTTACTTACATCGCCTTTATCATTTTTACCAAACATCTTCAAAAGGCAGAAAAAAGCGATGTTCATCGAATTGATTAGTTTTGTATTCAGGTTTGCCGCACTTTCGGCCGGAGCCTATTATGATAATTTGAAAATCGCATTAATATTATATACAATAGTTAGTTTTTCAATGGTAGCATATTGTTTTATATGGTATTTACGGCTTTCAGTGAGCTATGACAAAAAACTGAATAATATATAGTATGAAAGTATTGATAGTGCCATCATGGTATCCGCCCGACGGGGGTTCTTTTTTTAAGGAACAGGCTCAAGCTGTCGCTGAAACAGGTATTAGTACGGATGTGTTATCACTAAGAATTAAAGGAATAAGAGATATTGTTAAAGACCGTTCACTATTGTCAGACCGGAAGCTTAAAAAATCCCGCGAGAACGGTATTGATGTTTACAGAGCGATATATACCAAATTTCCGTTGACCGAAAAGTACAACATCCATCCATGGTCGGAAAAACTTTTACGTTTATTTGAAGTTTATACCGAAGAAGAGGGTTTGCCCGACCTGATCCATGTTCATAGTTCATTATGGGCAGGGAATGGTGCGGCATTGATAAAAGAAAAATATGATATTCCTTATGTACTTACCGAACATCGCAGCAGATTCGTGGAAAATAATCAATTTGCCCAAAGAAGGATCAAGCCTTTTCATAAGCCTGTAATTTCAAAGGCTTTAAAAAGTGCATCAAAGATAATATTGGTAAGCAACAAATTAAGAAAATCCCTGCTTGAAATCGAACCTTCCGTAAGCCAGCGTATGGTAGTAATTCCAAATTTCATAGATACTTCATCATTCAGGCCTGCGGAAAAACAATTGCCCGCCGAACCATTCAGGTTTTTCAGCCTTGGTAATCTTGAACATGTCAAGGGTATGGATATTTTAATAGAGGCATTTGGTATCCTGAAAAAGAATATTGATACTCCTGTCAAACTTAAAATAGGAGGGAGGGGAAGCCTGATGGCTGCATTAAAGAATCAGACCCGACGGGCCGGTATTGAAAATGATATAATCTTTACCGGCAAATTAACACGCAGCCAGGTAATAGACCAGATGCAAAACTCACATGCTTTTGTATTGGCAAGCAGGTTCGAAGCTTTCGGAGTAGTCTTCATTGAGGCTTTGGCTACCGGATTACCCGTTATTTCAACCAAATCGGGAGGACCTGAAGAAATAATCAACAATGAAAACGGCTTTCTTGCTGAACTTGAAGATCCCATAAAATTAGCTGAAACTATGGAGTATATGATAAAAAATTACCATCGTTTTGATTTATCAACTATAAGGCATCAGGCGGTAAAGAATTACAGCCATAAAAGTACTGCAAAAAACATCACTGATATCTATAATGAAGTATTAAATGAATAAGATTCAGCTTAATGATAATAAAGGATACAGGTGGCATTCACACAAGGGTGTTTGGGCAAAGGGTTACTTGTTTGATGAAAAGGACGCTATTTGGAGCAATGAAAGCTTGCCGGAATATTTTGCGACATGTCATGATAAGAAAAGCTTTCATACTAAATTAGTAAACAGCAACGGGTTGTTCAGTGTAATTATTGAAAGAAACGGGCTGCTGATGGCAGGCGTTGACCGCGTACGTATGTTCCCGCTTTTTTATATGATTCAAAATAAAAGTCTATATATTAGCGACAATCCGGAGGAATTAAAACCTGTATCGTCTGATCTCAATTCTTTATCTGTAGCGGAATTTCTTGCAACCGGATTTGTTACAGGTAAATACTTGCTTTTAAACGGTTTATGCCAGATAGAAGCCGGGCAAATGGTTATAGCAGAGAAGCACAATATAGAAACTCACTGGTATCACAACATGATAAATAATGATGATTGTTGCGATGCAACAGTTGGCAGCAGGGAACAGCAACTGGCCGAAGTGCTTGAAAAAATGTTTGTTCGTGCCGGAAAAGCAGCCGGCAATCGTAAAATAGCCATACCCCTGAGCGGTGGCTTCGACAGCAGGCTCATAGCATTGATGTTTAAAGAGCTTGGTTTTAAAGATGTTGTCTGTTTTACATACGGAAGAAAGAACAATCATGAAGCCGTAATTTCTGAAAAAGTAGCACGTAAATTAGGTTTTCCATGGTTTTTTATTGAGTATAACCAAAAGACCTGCGGGAATTATTTGAAGGATGAGGATTTTTTGAATTTTACGTTATTTACTTCCAAATATTGCTCAATGCCCTTTTTGCAGGATTATTTTGCAATAAAAAATCTCAGGGAACAGAACATCATTGACGATAATTCCATTCTAATACCCGGTCATTCGGGAGATGTTACGGCAGGCAGCCGTTTATTTCCCAAACTTCACAATCAATACGACACTGAAAAGATGGCAGATATGATCTTTGAAAATAATTACGGGATGGTTAAGCCTGTTTTTAAAGATAAGACCAAATTAAAAAGAAAGATCATATCGCAAATCGAAAATTATAACAATGAAAATAATAAAAGCAGCCATATATATCAAAACTGGGATTTAAAAGAGCGCCAGGCAAAATTTATAAACAACTCGACCAATGTTATTAACTGGTTTGGATATCAACATTATCTGCCTTTTTGGGATATTGAATTTATGGATTTTTTTACCAAACTTGATTTCGGGCAAAAGTTATATAAAAATCTATACAACGATGTGCTTATAAACAAGTATTTTAAAACCAACGGTTTATTATTTGAGAGGGAATTACATGCAAAACCTATTGATTATAGGTTGAAGGATTTAAAATCACGTTTAAAGTTTTTTATTCCGAAAAACATATTAAGAAAGAGATTAAATAAATATGACTGGCAGTATTATGGTGAGTTGACCAAAGACATGGAAGCGGAGTTAAGGGGCAACAATATCAGGCATATTGAATGCAGCAGCAGCTATAACAAAATGATAGTGCAATGGTTTATTTACCATATAAATAAACCGGGCAAACTTGAGTCATCGTGTTGAGAGATTCAGGGCTTGCATAATTTTTTATTACAATATTCTCATAATAAAAGCGGTCATCAATCTGTATAGGTGCAGGCGTGCATTGCCTCCCATTATACTGTGGTTATGGTCGGGATATATCATCATTTCAAAATCGACATCGGCTTCAATAAGAGCATCAGCCATTTCAATGGTATGCTGGTAATGGACGTTGTCGTCGGCGGTACCGTGAACAATAA
>PWZB01000001.1 GCA_003567625.1 Bacteroidales bacterium
CCATCAAATTTTTCTTCCCTGCCACCGCTGAAAAAGAAAGTAACATGAGGATATTTTTCGGTTTCCGCTATACGCAGCTGCTTTTTGTTATAGCCGGCAAGAATCTCGCCAAGAGTATTTTTTATATCCTCCTTTTCATAAATGATATTGACGTTTTTGAAAGACTCATCATATCTTGTAAGCGTAACATAATACAGCGGAATTGTCTTCATGCCCTGCTCAGGCATCTCTTTTTGCGTAAGAACGGTTGTGATCTCCCTCAACCTGTCGGTACGAAAGTTGAAACAAATAACCACATCGCCTTCCTTTACAGTTGCTAACGGCTCATCATCAGAATTAACTATAACCGATGGTTTGATAAACTCATCCGTAATATCATCGTCGTATGAGCTTTTTATAGCCTCAATGCTCGATTTGAACTTTTTACCTTTGCCATAAAGAAGCATATCATAAGCCAGTTTGATCCTTTCCCATCTTTTATCCCTGTCCATTGCATAATATCTTCCACATACGGTAGCTACCGTTCCAGAAGAATTTTTCAGGTGATCTTCCAGTTGTTTCAGGTAATTAACACCGCTATGCGGGTCTGTATCGCGCCCGTCGGTGAAAGCATGGATATACAGATCATTAAACTCCTGCTCTTTGGCAACATCACATAGCCCGAAAAGATGATCCATTGAAGAGTGTACCCCGCCATCCGACACCAGTCCGAAAAGATGTACTGATCTGTTATTGTCCCTGGCATAATTGATAGCTTCCAGTATAACCTCATTTTTATGGAAGGTACGGTCTTTGATAGCCTTGCTGATGCGCACAAGGTCTTGATATACAATCCTCCCGGCGCCTATATTTATATGACCTACTTCAGAATTGCCCATCTGGCCGTCAGGCAAGCCAACGTCTTCGCCCGATGTTTTCAAACTGTTATATGCCGCTTTTTTATAAAGACTTTTGGTGTATGATACATCTGCATTGGCGATAATATCCGACTTCGTACCGTCACCTTCACCCCAGCCATCAAGGATTATCAATAAAAGCTTGTTTTCTGCCATATCTGTCGGTTTTCTTATAAAACAATATATTAATTTACACTTTTTAACCGTAATTTTAAATAAATGGTATTAAATATATTAAAACATCAAATTATAAATAAAACGGTTCAATTGCCAAAACGGTTCAATATTAAAATAACCACTATAACTCCCGAAAAAAATCATCTGTTTGTTCTGATCGCTACCACCGGGTCAAGCCTGGAAGCAGAATACGCCGGTAAAAACCCTGCTATCAAACCTATAATTACCGATACATTAATACCCAAAATGATATTTTTTATATCAAGTAACATATTCATTCCCGCCAATGCGGAAAGCAGTGCAGTAATTCCAAACACAAAAATCAACCCCACCAGTCCGCCTACAAGGCTTAAAATTATAGCTTCAAACAAAAACTGTAAAAGTATGAAATAATTTTTAGCTCCAATTGCTTTTTGTATTCCGATTATGTTTATGCGTTCCCTGACCGATACGAACATGATGTTAGCAATCCCAAATCCACCCACCAATATGGCAAAACCGCCAATTATCCATCCTGCCATGGTAATGATCCGGAACAAATTTTCCAGACCTTGCGAAATAATGCTTGGTTCGTTTAATGCGAAGTTGTTTTCAGCCTGGGGCTTGAGCCTTCTTATTGACCTCATTATGCCTGTCAGTTCGTCTGACAATTCACCTGCAGACACGTTATCATAACCTTTGACAATGATCATCGGGCTATACCTTTCATGATTCACATCAAGAATATTGGCGAGGTAATTAACCGGCAGTATAACCACTTTGTCGTGACTGTTAAAAATATTGCCTTCGCCCTCTTTTTTTATCACGCCGATCACTTCAACTCTTCGTCCGAAAACTTTTATTGCTCTGCCTACAGGGTCTTTATTTTGAAATAGTGAGGTTGCAATTTCACTGCCTATTATTGCCACGTTTCTTCCCCTATGTGACTCGAAAGGTGAGAAGTACCTGCCTTGTTCTATTTCAAAAAACTGCACCTTGTCATAATCGGCCGACACTCCATAAACTGAAACATTTGTTACGCTACTTCCCAGGTATTCAACCGAACGTGTAGTAAATGTTGTAAAAGCAGCCGCTTCAGTTGCCTTAGAGCGCCGCTGAATCTGCTCAAGCTCATATAATTGAGGATGCGGCCTGCTGATATACCTCCACCATTGATACTCACCCCCCATTGACCATGGCCACTTTTGAATATAAATAACATTATCACCCAAAGATTCAACGCTGGTACGTACCTGGTTTTCCATAGAATCAACAATGGAAAATACAGTAATGATCGAGAAAATACCTATTGTAATGCCAAGCAAAGTCAATATAGTACGCAACTTATTAACAAGTATAGATGTAAACGCAAATATTGCACTTTCCTTAATAAGCTTTATGAGAAGTATCATTACTGTTAATTTATTGACTACAAAACATTTTTAAGGTTGCCATAATTATTTCAATTTTTTCAACAATTCTGATGCATAAACGAAACTGTTCAATTCATTATTGGAAGAGAGCAGGATGTTATCACGGGAGCCTTCCCACCATAGCTTTCCTTCATATAAGAAAACAACCCGGTCACCAATTTCCATAACGCTATTCAGGTCGTGAGTATTAATAATCGTTGTTATGTTGTACTCTTCGGCTATCTCTTTGATCAGATTATCAATAACAATTGCTGTTTTGGGGTCAAGTCCGCTGTTTGGCTCATCACAAAACAGATATTTTGGATTGTTTGCTATTGCACGTGCTATGGCAACTCTTTTCTTCATCCCTCCGCTAAGTTCAGCCGGGTAAAGATGGTTAACGTTTCCAAGGTTTACACGTTTCAGGCAAAAGTTTACCCTTTCGAGCTTTTCTTCTTTCGAATAATCGGCGAACATGTCAAGGGGAAACTTCACATTTTCCTCAACCGTAAGCGAATCAAACAAAGCACCGCCCTGAAATAATACTCCCATTTCTTTCCTCAGCATCTGTCGCTGGTTAAAATTCATTTTACCGAAATCTTTCCCGTCATATAAGATATTTCCTTTATCAGCCTCCAAAAGGCCTGTAATGCACTTCACCAATACGGTTTTGCCGGATCCGCTTTGACCAATGATCAAATTGGTTTTTCCTTTATGAAAAGACGTAGTAATCCCTTCTATAACAGCCTTGCCATCAAAATATTTGCATAAGTTAGTTACTTTAATCATGCCAAAAGAATCTGTGTTAATACAAGATTAAAAAATATTATGAAGATACTGCTGAAAACAACTGCTTTGGTACTTGAGTTACCCACATCCAGCGCTCCTCCTTTTGTATAAAAACCGAAATATCCCGAAATAGAAGTTATCAGAAAAGCAAAAACCAGTGTTTTTATCATTGCATAAGTAACATCATATTGCGAAAATTCAAACAATATTCCGTACACAAAATGGCTGAGCGGTAATATATCGGTAAGTGCAGCAACAAGCCAACCACCGAATATTCCCAAAAACATACTGATAACAACCAAAACCGGGTTAATAATAACGGCAGCAAATATCTTTGGAAGTATCAAAAAGCAGGCTGAATTAACACCCATAACCTCCAATGCATCTATTTGCTCTGTAACCCGCATAGAACCAATTTCAGATGCTATTCTTGAACCGACTTTACCTGCGAGTATAAGGCTGATAATTGTCGGGGCAAATTCCAGGATTATGGATTGCCTGGTTGTAAAACCAACTGCATATATAGGCATAAGAGGGTGGTCTACATTAAAAACCGTCTGAATAGTAACAACACCGCCCATAAAAACAGAAATAATAGCAACAATACCAAGGCTGTCTATACCAAGATTATCAATCTCTACAATTACCTGTCTCCTGAAAACAGAAGATCTTTCAGGTATTGCCAATACTCTTTGCATAAGCCCAAAATAACGCCCTATGTGAAAAAATAAGTTCACTCTTTAGCCTATTTATAAGTCTCCCGTAATTAAGCTTCTTTTATTTTCCGGCAAATAATTATAAAATTCCAATTGATAAATAACGAAATAATTTATGAATTCAAATAAAACAAAAACCAACAACATTTCAAATCATTAATAAAACGGCAAAATTAACTATACCAACACGAAGATAAACATATTTTATTTTTAAGTTTGAAAAATAAAGTGTTTATTATGAAATTATAACAACGAATTTTATATTTTTGCCTGCAAAAGTTCATAACTTTATCTTTTAAATTTTCGATAACTATTTCGAATTTTTCAATGTTGGTAATTAATTAACATTAAGGCGGTTGACAATTGAAATCAAATATAACAGCTATAAAGAAATATTGAGTAAATATTTCCCATCCGGGTCAATTGAACAGGTAGTTGATTTTATAAGCAAGTATAATATCTGTCTAAAAATTAAACATAAACGAATCTACAAGCTGGGTGATTATAAGCCTCCTGCAAAAAGGGAAAAAAAGCATCACATCACTGTTAACAGTGATTTAAACCCATACTCGACATTGCTTGTTTTTTTACATGAATTAGGTCATTTGCTGGTATGGAATAAACATAAAAATAGAGTAAAACCTCACGGAAAAGAATGGAAAACTATTTACGGTCAACTTATCAACATATTTATTGAAAAAAATGTTTTTCCTTTAATTTTAAAAAGAGTATTGGAAAAAAACATGACCGGCATGAAAGCCGGTTTTTCATCAAATTCGGAGCTTTTTCGCACATTGGCTTTATATGATAATGGAAGATACGGTTCCGTTTTTCTTGAAGAAATACCAGATAAATGCAGATTTAAAGCAACCAACGGAAAAACATTCGTGAAACAAAATAAGCTGCGCAAGCGTTTTCGTTGTTTTTGCCTTGAAAACCACAGAACTTATCTGTTTCATCCTTTAGCAAGAATAAAACCGTTAAATAACGAAACATAAAAAGTGCTTTGAAAACAAACGTAAACAATAATAAATTTCTAAAAGAAAACAGTTATATGATTTAATATAATATCCTGTTGAATAAAAAATTGATCGTTCAATTATTAAACATTTACCAGGCACAAAAAATATTTAATAAGGAATCTTGATCTGAATATTAATTTAAAGAACAAATATAAAACACAGAGTCATGAATAAAAACGACTATACTGTTATAATGGCAGGGGGTGTTGGTGAAAGGTTTTGGCCTGTCAGCCGCATTTCACGCCCAAAGCAATTCATTGATATACTGGGTACCGGCAAAACCCTCATTCAACAGACGTATGAACGTTTCTTACAGATTTGTCTGCCGGAAAATATTTTTATAGTCACAAATAAAATTTACAAAGACACTATTTTGCAACAACTGCCTGACATCACTGAAGACAGGGTAATTTGCGAGCCGGCACGCAAAAACACTGCCCCTTGTATTGCATATGCCGCATACAAAATAGGTGATATAAACCCCGATGCAAATATCGTTGTAGCTCCTTCAGACCATATTATTTTCAAAGAAGACATTTTTACAAATATTATTAAATCCGCACTTGAAACTGCTGCAAAAAAAGACTGGCTCTTTACGCTTGGCATAAAACCAATAAGACCCGATACAGGTTATGGATATATTCAATATAACAACAAAGCCAGCTTTGAAGATGATGCAAGATTGAAGAAAGTAAAAACTTTTACTGAAAAACCTAATTTAGAACTGGCAGAATCTTTTCTCAAAAGCGGCGACTTTTTATGGAATTCCGGAATATTCATATGGTCAAATAAAGCTATAATAGAAGCCTTTGAAAAATACCAGAATGATATTAATTATATATTTAAAGAAGCCATAGGTAAATATAATACACCGGAAGAAACATCCTACATGGAAATAGCATACACAGCCTGTAAATCAATCTCTATTGACTATGCTATTATGGAAAAAGCTGATAACGTTTATGTTTTTGTGTCTGATTTTGACTGGTCCGATCTTGGTACATGGGGGTCATTATACGATGTGAGAGAAAAAAATGTCAACTCCAATGCCGTAATAGGCAAAAACGTTATGCTTTACGATACAAATAATTGTATAATCAACATGCCCGAAGAAAAACTTGTTGTTTTGCAGGGTTTGGATGACTACATTGTGGCTGAATACGATAATGCCCTGCTGGTTTGCAAAAAATCACAAGAACAACAAATAAGAAAATTTGTCAATGATATTAAACTTAATAAAGGAGAAAAATATATTTAGAGTTTCTCTAAATCCGTTTTTTTAAAATATAATTGTCCGTTTTGAATTAAATGATTATTTTCAATCTTATTAAATATACACAACAATAACGATCGACACATGTTTTGTTATAATTTTTTAACACTTTTTTTAGCTAAATAATAAAACAATTTCGAAAAATTATTGTTTAATAAAATAAACAATCAAATTTTTTTGCCCTATATTTTTAGAAACAAATAAAGTGTTTTTTTGGTTAGTTTGGTTGTTTTGATTAGATTAGTATTAGTTGATTTTGGTTAATTTGGTTATTAATTGAACAAAGAGGTCGGAATGTATTGTCTGACCTCTTTGTGTTTTATAAGATCATAAATTTATTTAATTTTGTTTACAGAAGAGTTATCTTTAGGCAATTTTATAAAATAAAAAAAATGTTTTATGACCAAAACCGTAAAAAGTTTAACAATAATAAAAAAGGACACTGTATTACCTTCCGTTTCATCAAATGAACTAACCGAAAAAGAGCATATTTTCTCAAAAACAGAATATAATGAAAAAGGGCAAATCTTAACCGAGATAAACTACAACAATGATGGAGAAATTGAGCATACCTATTCATACAATTATGATGATGATGGTTTTTTGATTGAAGAGATGCTTGTTGAAAATGATGATGAGATAATCGAACGCAAGACATTTGAGCCTGATGAAAAAAAGAATATCAAAAAAGAATACCGGCATTACCTTGATAAAACTTATGATACAATAGACTATATATATAATGATCATGGCAACCTCATTGAAAAGATTTCCTATGATTACGACGGCAATGTTGAGTTACGTGAACTGTTTGATTATAAAAACGGAAAGCTGATAAAAGAAACTATTTTTGATGAAGACACTAATATTATTTCTGAAAAGACTATAAAATATGATGATAAAGAGCGAGTCACAGGCATCGAAAACTATGATTCAATTGAGGAAACCCGATTTAAAAAAGTTACTGAATATGATGAAAAAGGTTATCGCAAAGAATTGCTGACCTACAATTCTTCTGATCAGTTGATTGAACGCATACAGTTCAAATACGAGAATGATGGACGCATGGTACAGGTTGTTGAAGAAGATACAAGAAAAAAGAATACTATTAACATGCAATATGACAAAAACGGCAACGTAGTTTGCAAGGAAGAGTTTGATAAAAACGGCAAACTTATAAACAAGGTTGAACGTACTTTCGATGACAACAATCGTGTTTTAGAAGCACACGCTTTTATGGAAATTGCGGAAAGAAATATTATAAAAAATTACACTCTTAAGTATGATTATGAATTTTATGAGCAGTGATATTTATCCATTCCATTTTTATAACCGTTAAGATTATTTTAAGCAGCAATTTTGTACTCCATTGAATATTCAGCAAATATTCGACTCTTTAAAATAAAGTTTTTATATGCAAAACATTGTCATGCGGTTTTTTTCAAATATAATATCAAGGGTTATAAAAATAATAACCTTATCTTTTTTCTTAATTTCAGAGAATAAAAGGTTCAATGAAAATCCTGCAACCTTATTCTTATTTGCATTATTATATTTCGGATTTTTGACTGAAATTACTAACACAAGTTTTTATCAATCTTGCTGAATATGTTGAAGTTTATTTTTCCAAGCTATTTGCTTCAATAATCAACTTTATGATTTTTACATACCCTCAAAACTATATATGCTATGGACACCCTGACTTTATTTGATTCATTTTGGTGGACATGGATAATTCTGCCATTTTTAATCTTTTTATCACGTATTATAGACCAGTCTATCGGAACAATCCGTTTGATTTTTGTATCTAAAGGATTCCGGATATTAGCACCGATACTTGGTTTTTTCGAGGTACTAATCTGGTTGCTTGCTGTTGCCCAGGTTATGAAACATCTTGACAATCCGGTTAACTTTATTGCTTATGCTGCCGGTTTTGCCGTTGGCAACTATGCAGGCATCGTCTTGGAAGAAAAAATATCATTGGGCAACGTATTGATTCGCATCATACCAAAATTTGATACTACCGAACTCATTGATCATTTGCGCAATGAAGGATATGGCGTTACTGCTTTTGATGCGGAAGGCGGTAAAAGTAAAGTAAAAATTCTTTTTACTATTATCAGGCGTAAAAATGTTCCAAAAGTTATCAAATGTATCAACCATCACAACCCTAATTCCTTTTATACCATTGAAGAAATAAAAGCTGTACGCGAAGGTTATTTCGGCATCCCTCAGCAAAAAAGAAGCTTCGACTGGCGCTGGTTCAGCAAAAAGGCTAAATAGTGTCTGCACGAAAACTATAATCTTTCGTAAGTTATGTATATAAAAAACATTGTTATAATAATTACAGCTATAGTATTGGCAACAAGTTGCAAAACAACTGACGACAAACTTCTTGAATCCGGCGTATCTGTTGAGCTAGCCAAATATCGAAAACAAAATATAAGCAATATACATTATAATTTGTTTTTTAATCTGCCTTCGGATGAAAAAGAGAAAGTAACAGGCAGAGCTGAAATAAGTTTTGATATATATGATAGTAAAAACCCGGTAATTCTTGACTTTCAGGCTCCGGCTGAAAATATTCTTAATATATCTGTCAATAAACAAAAGATAAATTTTCACTTTAAAAACGGGCATATATTAATACCTTCTGCTTACCTGGAGACCGGCAACAACATTGTATCAATCGGTTTTATATCAACCGACCGGGCTTTAAATCGCAACCCGGATTATTTATACACTCTTATGGTACCTGACCGTGCATCAACAGCTTTTCCATGCTTTGATCAGCCGGATTTAAAAGCAACGTTTTCATTGAAACTTGAAATGGCTGCTCACTGGAATGCGGTTTCTAATGGGATAAAAAAAGAAACACAGGCAAGTGATACCAGGAAAACCATTTCTTTTTTACCCGATAAGCCAATCAGCACATATCTTTTTGCTTTTGTTGCGGGAGATCTTGAAAGTTTTCATCATATTGATAACCACCTGGCAATTACTGTTTATCATCGCGAAACCGATAAAAAGCTTTTTAAAAACAATATTGATGAAATAATAAGATTACATAAAGAATCCTTGGAATGGATGGAAAATTACACCGCTATCCCCTACCCTTTTGACAAACTTGATATTGTTTTGATACCTGCTTTCCAATACAGCGGTATGGAACATCCCGGCGCAATATATTACCGTGACAGCAGGTTACTTCTTGACGATGGGGCTTCCTTGTCGGAGCAACTCGGACGCGCCAGCCTTATTGCTCATGAAATGTCACATATGTGGTTTGGCAATCTTGTAACTATGAACTGGTTCAATGATGTATGGCTAAAAGAAGTATTTGCAAATTTTATGGCTGATAAAATGGTTTATCAACAATACCCTGAGGCTGACCACGATCTGAGATTTTATACAAGTCATCATCGCAGGGCAATGTCAATTGATCGCAGTCAAGGCACTCATCCCGTAAGACAGACATTGCCAAACCAAAAACTTGCAGGTACACTTTACGGCTCAATAATTTATAACAAAGCCCCTATTGCTTTTAAACAGCTTGAAAAATTGATGAACGAAAAACCTTTTCAAAAAGCAATAAGAGAATACCTGCATGTTTTTGCGTATGATAATGCAAGCTGGAACGACCTTGTCAACATACTCGATAAATACAGCGATACTGACATTGAAAAATGGAGTAATGCCTGGATATACGGTAAAGGAATGTTAAAGATCAAATACTGTCCGGATGTTAGCAATAATAAAATCAAAGAATTTAAAATAACATCCGCCCACCCTTATCCCGGAAGCCCTTTCCCATCACAATTTATTTGCTATGCTTTGATTTATGATAACGAAACCTTTTATGGTAAAGCCTTTATTGATGACCATGAAATTATAATTAAAGAGTTGGAAGGGATGGATGTTCCATATGCGATTTTGCTCCAGGGTGGAGGATGTGGATATGGCTATTTTCAACCATCGGAAAAAACGAGAAACTTCCTTTTAAAAAATCTGCATTACCTTGATGATGATTATCTGAGAACAGCCGGTATAATGAATCTGCATGAAGATTTTTTGAACGGAAATATCAAATCAAATATTTATTATGACGCTCTTCTGCAATATGTAAAAACTGAGGTTCACCCCCAGATCATTCCCGTTTTACTTGACAATTTGCAAACAGTTTACTGGGGCTTTTTAAACATAAAACAACGTCAGTTTTATTGCAAAAAGAGCGAAGCGGTTTTGTGGCAACATCTGAAAAACAACACCTACGATCAGGCTCAACTCTATTTTAAAGCCTTTATTAACATGGGCTTGACAAACAATGCCTTCAATAAAATGATTGATCTTTGGCAAGGCAATATTGATATCAAAGACTTTGAGTTAAGTGAGAGCGATAAAACAGATATAATATGCGAGCTGGTTATCAGGAGTGTTAATAATATTGATTCTCTCATTGAAAAACAGCTTAATAATATAGAAAACCCTGACAGAAAAAGGAGGTTTGAGTTTCTGCTCCCTGCTTTATCACATGATAGAGAAGTTCGTGAGGAATTTTTTGAAAGTCTGAAGGAAGAAGAAAATCGCAGACATGAGCCATGGGTCATTGATGCTCTTCAATATCTGCATCACCCCCTAATTGCGCATAAAAGCCTGCCTTATTTACCCGAAAGCTTGGCAATGATTGAGGAAATTCAAAAAACGGGCGACATTTTTTTCCCGAAAAACTGGCTTGACGCAACCCTTAGCGGACACTCGTCAAAGGAAGCATTAATAATAGTTGAAAATTTTCTTGAAAACAATCCTGAGCTTTCAGAAAACCTAAGGTTGAAAATATTACAAGCAGCAGACATGCTTTTCAGAAAAACCGGCAAAGCTACAACCCCACTTCAATACTAAACCTTAATACCGGGTTTTGAAAATAAATGAAGCTGTCATCATTGAAATTATATAAAAGCATAAGGTTAAAATAAGCCTTTCTGCCTATTTTTTGTCTGTAACCGGCACCCAAAAAATAATTATACTCCCTAAACCTGTTACCATCTTTAAAAAAATATGAAGATTCAAGGTTTAACATTTCATATTCAGCATAGATAAAAGCTTGTGGAATAACTACAAATCTTGCAAAAGTATTTCCCCCGAATGTGTGAGTACCATAACCGAAAAACCTGTCCTGAAAATATTGATAAGTCAATCCTAAACCGGCAGATAGCCTGTTTGTAAGTCTATATCCTGCGATTGGCGAAATATTAATGAAGGTGTAATCCCCAAATAGCAGACCGATATATCCACCGACAAACAATCTCTCCTTGAATTTCATATCTCTCACATCGGGCTCATCATTATCATTACCGGCATTCAATACTGTAACGGACAGAACAAATATTATCAGTAAAAGCAGATTGGTACGAAATAAAATCTTTTTCTTCATATTTTATTTTATGGTTAAACCGGGTTTAATTTTACTTTTTAATATACATTCCTTTCATTATCTTCGGTTCAAACTTACTTCCAACAGGCAGGTAAGTTATGTTTTCGTGTGCACCCACCAACAAAACTCCGTCACTAAAAAGGCTTTCATGAAATAATGATACAACCTTATTTTGCAATTCCGTATTAAAGTAAATGATCACATTCCTGCAAAAAACAAAATCAAACTTATAAAAGATATCGTCACTAACCAGGTTGTGAAATTTGAAGGTTACTTTTTCACGAAGAAAATCCTTTACATTAAAAGTTTTATTATCCGAATCTGTTTCAAAATATTTTGAATAAGGCACGTCAATAGTTTCTTCAAAGTTAAGCGGGTTAACCTTAACTACTTTATCAAAGTTATCAAAGTATGCATGGTGCATTCGCCTGTTAAAAACACCTGTTTTGGCGCGTTCCAAAATTTTGGTATTAATATCGGTTGCAAACACCCTTGCTTTATCCAGCATATTCAACTCATTAAGTAATATAAGCATAGAATATACTTCTTCGCCGCTTGAACACCCTGCATGCCATATATTTATGTGAGTCTTATTTTTAAACCCGATTAAAACATTTCGTCTTAGGTCAAGCCACACATCCGTATCCCTGAACAACTCGGTTGTATTTACGGTAATATCATTTATGAATTTTTGAATTACTTTTTTGTCTTTTTTGATTTTAGATAAAAGAGCATCAACATTTGGCAAATTATACATTACCAGTGTGTGCTCAATACGCCTCCTAAACGATTGTTCAGCATAATTGCTGAAATCAAAACCGCTCAAGCGCTTAAACTCTAATATGAGTTTATGCATATCCTCTCTTGTAATATTAATCTTTAATGTCATTAATACCCGAGCCTGTTAATTAAAATTCACCAAATCACATTTACCTAAAATTCAAGACACTACGAAGATTATAAAAAAATAAATTCAATTTATAAGCAATATTACCTTTTTGCAATTTTATTAAATATTTTTTTGACAATTATTAATCCGATTCACATACAAGAATTTTTACTGTCAAGAGCCTTGATCATTGCCTTAGCTTTTAATAAACACTCCTGGTATTCTCTTTCCGGTTCAGAACCAGCTGTAATTGCCCCCCCTACCATAAAATTAACATAACTATCCGCATTATTATATAATATACTCCTTATCACCACATTAAAATCAAAATCTTTATCAGGGTTAATATAACCGATGCAACCTGAATACAAGCTTCTGCGGGTGGATTCAAAATCTTCGATGATTTCCATTGCTCGTATTTTGGGGGCTCCGGTCATTGAGCCCATTGGAAAAGTTTTTTCAATTACATCAATATAATGTTGATCGTTGTCAAAATGAGAAGTAATCGTTGAGATCATATGATGCACATGAGCAAAAGCATAAATACCAAAAAGCTCTTCAACTTTAACGCTGCCTTTTTGAGCTGTTTTTGCCAGGTCATTTCTTACAAGGTCAACTATCATAACGTTTTCCGACCGTTCCTTTGAATCATTAAAGAGTTTATTCCGGTAAAAAAGGTCACTTTCGGGAGTATTGCCTCTCTTGATCGTACCTTTTATAGGCTGGCTGATTATTTTATTACCGGTTTTTTTTAAAAATCTTTCAGGGCTTGAACATATAAGATATTTTTCATCCAAACGGTAAAAAGCTGAAAAAGGTGCCGGCGACAAATTATTTAACTTAATGTATGTAAATAATGGATCAATATTGGCTTTATCATCAAAAAACTCCACACAATAATTCATCTCATAAATATCGCCCCTTTGTATATGATCCTGGATTTTTTTTACATTTGAAATGTATTGTGATTTTGCAACCCTTGGTTTAATATTCGCCTTATTAGTGCCGCCGTGAATAGCATGTGAGGAATCAGTCAGAATACTCCAAGCTTCATCATGGTTATTCCATTGTCTACTATTTGTTAACAACCCTAATGATATTTTTCCATCACTACAAATTATCAATACTACGGGTTGAAAAAAATGAACCAGATCAATTTTTATATTATCAATATTAGAAGATGTTAGCTTTTCAATTTGATTTTTAACATCATAACATAAAAATCCAAAAGTCCAGTCGTCAGTGTGGTCTGAAAATGACTTTAAGGAATCAAAAACGTTATAATTTGAGATTTTTAACTCATTATTTGCCCCTAATGCTATAAGCCAGTCAAAAGCAGAATATTGGTCATGCGAAAAACCATTGGAGTTAAGAAAGCAAATTCTGTCAAAAAATTTTCTGCCATTGTTTATAATAACAAATGGAAGCATTGGGTCTTTAGAGTAAGGCTGTTCTTTGAAGCGCCTCATATTATAATTAATAAAAAAAACAGGGTGTATTCAAAACAACAAACATCAGTTGAATTATCAGATTTCCGGGTTTATATTTCCCAGGTATCTCCGCTGTTAAGCAGGTCATCTACACATTTTATTGCAGATGATTTTTTCTCATTTTCAATCTGCTCTTCCATGAGTTGATCATAAGTGTTGAAAGGTGCAGACCTTATAACACCCAATGCTATAGGATATTTTGGAAAATGCATTCTTCCGAGCATACGGTGTATTCCGGGGTCTTTTTTGTACTGGTCATGCACAAGAATATCTTCTTTTTTAACACCGTTTTTTCCAATATTTACAACTCTAAGCTTATTGCCGCTTAAAACAATACCTTTATCTCTGTATTTGCCAAATATCATTGGTTTTCCGTGTTCAAGCCTCAACTGGGCTTCATCTTTAATCTCTTTGGCAGCAACATTGGCAAAAGCCTTATCTGAATAAATTACACAATTTTGTAATATTTCAGTTATTGCAGTACCATTATGTTTTGCTGATTGATACATGATATCAGTCATCATCTTAACATCGTTATCAAGACATCGGGCAAAAAAGTTACCCTGCGCTCCCATAACCAGTCCGGCAGTAATGAATGGATGTTCAATAGTTCCATGCGGTGAGGTTTTGGTAATGCCGCCCCTTGGTGTAGTAGGAGAAAACTGCCCCTTTGTCAGCCCATAGACTTGATTATTGAACAACAAAACGTTAATATCCATATTTCTCCTAATCAGATGTATAAAATGATTCCCACCTATAGCCATTGAATCTCCGTCACCTGTGGCGACCCATACACTGAGATTTGGATTGGCTATTTTAATACCGCTTGCGATAGCCGCTGCACGACCATGAATACCATGAAAGCCATAGGTGTTAACATAATATGGGAACCGAGACGAACATCCAATACCCGAAACAAAACAAAAATCCTCCTTTTTGAAACCTATATCGGAAAAAACTTTATGAACAGAAGCCAAAATGGCATGCGAACCGCATCCCGGGCACCATTTAACCATCTGATCACTAATAAAGTCTTTTTTGGTTAATTTATTTTGTGATTTTTCTGTTTTCTTTTCACTCATTGTTCTACTCCTCCAAAAGATTTTTAAATACTTCAGTAAGTTCATTAACGTGGAAAGGCAATCCCTGAACTTTATTATATTGATGATAATGAAACTCCTGAAAATTTATCTTCAAATAATTGACAAACTGCCCCATGTTCAACTCACATACTATGATTTTCTTAAAATTAGCTAAAATGGACCTGGTATTTTTAGGTAATGGCTTGATATAATTAAATTGGGCAAGGCTGATCTTGTAATTTTCTTCCTGCATTCTTTTTACTGTTGATTTAAGAGCTCCTTCAGTTCCTCCCCATCCGATTACCAGCAAATCACCGCTTTTTTCCCCGACCAGAGTTTGTTCGGGAATAAAATCAACTACTTTGTTAACTTTTTCTTCGCGCAGTTTAACCATCAATTGATGGTTTAGGGGGTCTGTGGAAACACTGCCTTCTATATTGGTTTTTTCGAGTCCTCCGACACGATGCCTTAATCCTTCGGTTCCGGCTATTGCCCATTTACGTGCCAATGTTTTTTCATCTCTTTTGTATGGTTTATAACCAGGTTCGTTTGGTTTGGCTAAAGGCGGATTTATTTGTGGCAACTGATCAACTTCAGGTATTTTAAACAATTCCGAACCAAACCCGATATAACCATCCGTAAGCAAGACTACCGGTACCATATGCTCCATTGCAAGTTTAGAAGCCATATAAACATAATGAAAGCAATTTGCCGGGCTTGACGCAACCATAACTATTACCGGGCATTCACCATTGCGCCCGTACAATGCTTGCATAAGGTCCGATTGCTCACTTTTCGTAGGCATACCTGTTGATGGCCCGGCTCTTTGAACATTAACAATAACAAGGGGCAGTTCGGTTATTACGGCAAGCCCGATAGCTTCACTTTTAAGCGAAAAGCCCGGCCCTGATGTTGTAGTTGCAGCCAAACTACCGGCAAAGCTTGCACCTATTGCCGAACAAATACCCGCAATTTCATCTTCCGCCTGAAAAACTTTAGCTCCAAGTGACTTATGTTTTGCAAGCTCCATAAGTATTTCGGTTGCAGGAGTTATTGGATATGAGCCTAAAAACAGTGGCCTCCCGGACTTTTCACTTGCGGCAAGCAAACCCCACGCAGCAGCAACGTTACCCGTTATATTCCTGTATTTGCCTCTTTCCATAGGTGCAGGATTAACCCTGTACCTCGATTTAACACCTTCAATGGTCTCAGCATACCTGTAACCCGACTCTAATGCCGTTTTATTAACTTTAACAACTTCAGGTAATTTCGCAAACCTCATCTCAATAAGCTTTAAAACTCTTTTCAGATCGCGTTCAAACAAATACAAAATAATACCCAAAACAAACATGTTTTTTGCCCGCATGGCCAACTTCTTATCAATGTTTAAATCTTTCAGGCTTTTTTTGGTAAGTTCCGAAATTGGTGCTTTAATAACATTATAATCTGTTAGATCGCCATTCTCAAGCGGGTTGGTCTGATAACCGGCTTTGCTTATTGCTTTTTCATCAAATGTGTTCTCATCAACCACTATCGTTGCCCCGGTTTTAACCCATTTAATATTAGCTCGTAATGAAGCAGGATTCATAGCAACCAGGACGTCACACATATCTCCGGGTGTATATATTGGCCTTCTGCCCATATGCATCTGAAATCCGCTAACCCCGGCAATAGTATTATGCGGAGCGCGAATTTCTGCCGGGAAATCAGGGAAAGTTGCAAGGTCATTTCCGCTGAAAGCTGCCAACTCCGAAAAAATGGTTCCGGTCAGCTGCATACCATCCCCCGAATCACCCACAAATTTCACTACAACGTCTTCCAGTTCTATAATATCTGTTTTTTTTACCATTATTCAAAAATTTAGCTGACAAAATTATTTATATTTTCGCTACCATTATTTAATTTTTTTGCGAAGTTAATTGTTTATATATTATTCATTTAAAAAAACAACTATTTTTAACAACTAAATTTTAAAAAGTTACCTGATAATTTTTTTCATTAAATTATTTTCATTTTTTCTAATAGATAGCTTTGGAAAAAGAGCTTGAATGAAAAATATAGTTAATAAAAATAAAATTTATTTTAGTTTCTTGTTCATAAAATTTATATTTGCAGTGAAATTAAAATGAATTACAAACTTTAAATTTTAATAGACATGGCTTACATAATCAATGAAGATTGTACTGCATGCGGAAGCTGCATTGATGAATGTCCGGTTGATGCTATCAGTGAAGGTGATATTTACAAGATTGATCCTGATCTTTGCACCGATTGTGGTGCTTGCGCAGATGTATGTCCGGTTGAAGCTATACATCCAGAATAAAACATCTGTTTGTTATTTACTGGCAAGTAATAATAAAAGCAATAGCCCGTATAATTTTTATGCGGGCTTTTTATATTTTTGCAATATAAGTGATAATTGAGAAAATAATTGAAAAAATCGAATCAAAAAGAAACAAAAGAGGGTAACGGGAAGAAAGTAATGTCTTTCTGGTCCCACTTTGATGAGTTGCGAAATCACCTGGTTCGTTCGTTTATAGCCGTTGGCATACTATCAGTTGCCGCATTTTTAAACAAAGAATTCATTTTTGATAATATAATTCTTGCGCCCAAAGAACCGTGGTTTATTACCAACCGGGCTTTTTGCAAGCTGGCTGACTTTTTATCGGTACCTGCTCTTTGCATTAATATCGAACCGGTAAAAATTATTAACATTGAAATGGCCGGGCAATTCACCACACATATCCTCGTTTCAGCTGTAAGCGGAATAATTGTTTCAATACCATATCTATTGTGGGAATTATGGCGTTTTATTCGTCCTGCACTAAAACCAAGTGAAAAAGCCAATAGCAGAGGTGCAGTCCTGGTAACCTCAATGCTTTTTTTAACCGGTGTTTTGTTTGGTTTTTTCCTGATAGCTCCATTAGCTATCAATTTTTTGGGCTCATACCAGGTAAGCGGGCTTGTTGAAAATCAAATCGCACTACGATCTTATATTACTACAGTTGCAACAATTACCCTGGGAGTAGGTCTTTTGTTTGAACTCCCTGTATTGGTCTACTTCTTCAGTAGAACAGGCTTGCTTACACCCAATATCATGCGCAAAAACCGGAAAATAGCTATTGTAATTATAATTGCAATGTCAGCAATAATCACCCCACCTGATGTGATCAGCCAGGTTCTTGTTGGTCTTCCAATACTGGTTTTATACGAATTAAGTATAATCATATCGGCAAGGGTCTATAAAAATAAGAGTTTGGAATCATAATATGTTTAAAAAATAAACAAATCAAGCGTCATAAAGGCAAAATAAATCACTACTGTCCGATTAAAATCTTTTGAAACTCATGAATATCAATATTGATAACAATTTTATTAAAATTGATGGTTTCGGTGGTACTATTTATATTTCTTTTATGCCACCAAGACTC
>PWZB01000177.1 GCA_003567625.1 Bacteroidales bacterium
GCAAAAGGCCAGTGGATGTTGAGCCTGTTTTTGGCTTTTTCAAACACAACAGAGGGTTTAGAAGATTCCTCCAATATTTATTCCAATTATGAAAAAATAAAATTCGGGTTTTGATACACGCTCTTTTTTCTTTATTTTTTATGTACCGCCATGGCAATTTTATTAAATTTGCGTTTTATTATGGAAAAGAGGCTTGAAAATATAGAGCATCCGGGAGTTGTTGAGGATATTCGCAACAAAAACGTTCTGGTTCGTATTAACTCGCGTACAGCATGTGGCGATTGTAAGTCGAAATCTTATTGCGGATTACAGGATGTCAAAGATAAGATCATTGAAATTGAGACACATAAAACCGGTAATTATAAAATCGGTCAAAATGTTATTGTTACCTTAAAACAATCGCTCGGATATAAGGCTATATTGATAGGTTATTTGGTTCCGTTGGTAATATTGTTGTTTGCCTTGATAACAATGCTTGCCGTTACCGGCGATGAACCTTTGTCGGCACTGGTGGCTGTGCTGCTTATGGTTCCTTATTATGCCATGGTTTATGTAAAACGCCATAAATTACGACGAACGTTTAATTTTCATATAAAACAGTGATCTTTTATTTTATTTTTTTGAATAATATAATTGTTTTAAAGTTTAAGTTTATATTTTTGCGATTTGAAAAATGATTTATTATAGAAATAATATTTCAGATTATTAATAATAAAACCAGTTTACGTGAACGAAATTGTTCTTTATTCGGTATTATCTATAGGCAGCTTAGGCACACTTATGGCCTTAGTTTTATATATAGTAGCTCAACGGTTTAAGGTGATAGAGGATCCGCGCATTGATCAGGTAGAGGATAAGTTGCCCGGTGCAAATTGCGGTGGTTGTGGTTATGCAGGATGTCGTAATTTTGCTGAGGAGATTGTCAAAGCCGGTACGTTGGAAGGCTTTAATTGTCCGCCCGGCGGTTCTGAGGTTCTTAGCGAGGTTGCGTCTGTCCTGGGGCTGGAAGCTGAAGAACAGGAGTCTATGGTTGCCGTTGTGCTTTGTTCGGGCAGCCGCCAGGTTGCTCCGCCAAAAACCAGGTTTGAAGGGCTTAATACCTGTGAATTTGCTCACAGCTTGTATGCAGGATTAAGCGGATGCCCTTATGGTTGCCTTGGCGAAGGAGATTGCGTGGTGTCTTGTAATTTTGATGCCATGTGCATGGATGAAAATACAGGATTGCCTGTTATTATTGAAGAAAAATGCGTTGCCTGCGGTGCATGTGTTAAAGCATGCCCGCGAAATATTATCGAGCTCAGGAAAAAAGGAAAGAAAAGCAGGCGGATATTCGTTTCTTGCATCAACAGAGAAAAAGGCGGTGTAGCAAGGAAAAACTGTAAAGTAGCTTGTATAGGCTGCGGAAGATGTGTCAAGGAATGTAAGTTCGAAGCAATTACCCTTGAAAATAACCTGGCGTATATCGATTTCAATAAATGTACATTATGCCGTAAGTGTCCGCAAGAATGCCCAACAAGCGCAATTCACGAAATAAACTTCCCGCCGAGAAAACCCAAAGAGAAAAAAGAAAATAAAACTGCTGAAGCATGATCAGATATATTTTGTTGAATCAAAAAATTTTTTGAGTTTTGAAGACATTTAAAACAGGAGGTGTTCACCCACCCGAAAAAAAGTTCTCAGAAAATCAACCCATAGAAGTTCTTCCGTTGCCCGAAACGGTTTCGATACCTTTATCACAACATTTAGGGGCACCGGCTGTTCCGGTTATCAATAAAGGCGATAAAGTAAAAACCGGTCAGCTTATAGCTAAAGGTGAATCTTTTATATCTGCCAACATCCATTCATCAGTTACAGGAACGGTTACAAAGATTGATGATGTTATTGATGCGAGCGGATATCGTAAGAAAGCTGTTATTATTAAGGTCGAAGAAGATCAATGGGATGAATCCATTGATACGTCCGATACTTTGAAAAAAGATTGTGATCTTACCAGTGAAGATATAGTAAAAAAGGTTAACCAGATGGGGATCGTAGGCATGGGGGGGGCTGCATTTCCGTCGCATGTCAAGCTTTCAGTTCCGAAAGGAAAGAAAGCCGAATATCTTCTCATCAATGGTGCGGAATGTGAGCCTTATCTGACATCCGACCATCGCCTTATGCTGGAAAAGGGAGAGGAGCTTATGGTTGGAATTACCATAAAAATGAAAGCACTGGGTGTAAATAAATCTGTAATAGGTATAGAGAAGAACAAGCCTGATGCTATTGAATACCTGTGTGAATTGGCAAAGGAATATGAAGGGATAACGGTAGAGCCTCTGAAAGTAAAATACCCGCAGGGAGGTGAAAAGCAACTTATAAAAGCTTTGGTTAACAGGGAAGTGCCTTCCGGTAAGCTTCCGATTGAGGTAGGATGTATTGTTCATAACGTGGGGACTACTTTTGCAGTTTATGAAGCTGTGCAGAAAAACAAGCCTTTGATAGAACGAGTCGTTACGGTAACAGGAATAAATATAGAGAAACCGTCTAATTTGCTGGCTAGGATAGGCACACCGGTTTCTGCTATTATAGAAGCTGCAGGCGGAATACCGTCAAATACCGGTAAAGTTGTTAGCGGAGGCCCCATGATGGGTAAAGCACTAAGCAACTTTGAAGCGCCAGTAACGAAAGGAACGAGCGGTATCCTGGTTTTCCCAAAAGAAGCATCACAGCGAGTAACACAACTTAATTGTATCCGCTGTGCCAAGTGTGTTAATACTTGTCCTATGACCCTTGAACCATATCTGCTGGCATTACTTTCTGACAAGAAACGATACGAAATGTGTGAAAACAACATGATAATGGATTGCATAGAGTGTGGCTCTTGTCATTACGTTTGCCCATCAGGAAGACCTTTGCTGGATAATATCAGGGTAGGAAAAGCAAAAGTCGGCCAGGTGATACGGGAAAGAAAGTAGTGAGAAATGAGTTGCGTGTGATGATTTATGAGAAATGAGTTGTAAGTGATGAGTAGTGAGAAAATGAGAGTTGTGGATGTATGTGTAATTCATAGCCATAGTGCTTTGTTAAATTAATAAAAATATATGTTTTAATTGTACATAAATGTGCTTTAAGTGCAGTTTGAAAGGATAATGAATTTTGTATTATACAATTTTGAAAAATATAATTTAATAATTAGATAAATAACAGGTTAAAGCTGAATGATATGAGTTTATTGACGGTTTCAGGATCACCTCATGTTCATGCTGATGATTCCGTTCGGAAAATCATGTATGGAGTGATTATTTCGCTGGTTCCTGCCATGCTTGTTTCCTTTTATTTTTTCGGGTTAGGGGCTTTAATAATAACCCTGACTGCTGTTGTATCTTGCCTGGTATTTGAGTTTTTAATTCAAAAATACCTTATTAAAGGTCCGGTAACGATATGGGACGGTTCGGCGATCATTACGGGGGTATTACTTGCATTTAACGTGCCTTCAAACCTGCCGTTGTGGATTGTAGTGGTTGGTTCGTTTGTAGCAATTGGTATGGGGAAGATGACTTTTGGCGGTTTGGGAAAAAATCCGTTTAACCCTGCTTTGGTTGGAAGAGTATTTATGATGATCTCATTTCCGGTTCAAATGACCACATGGCCAAAACCTATTCCTCTAAGTACACAACTTACCGATGTAGTAACCGGGCCAACGGCTTTGGCTGTTATTAAGGATGGTGTTGGGAGAGGCGAAAAAGTTTCCCAGTTATTACCTAAAGTTCCTGAATATACTGATCTTTTTATCGGTAATATGGGCGGTTCACTAGGCGAGGTTTCGGCAATTGCATTAATTCTTGGCGGATTATATATGCTGTTAAGAAAGATCATAACATGGCATATACCGGTATCCTTCATAGGCTCGGTATTTATCTTTACGGGTATTATGTGGCTGGTTAATCCTGAAATTTATATTGATCCTGTGTTTCACCTTATTACCGGTGGGCTGATGCTGGGAGCTATTTATATGGCTACCGACATGGTAACCAGTCCTATGACGCCGGCAGGGATGCTCATTTTCGGTGTTGGATGCGGTATTCTTACCGTCGTGATACGGGTTTTTGGAGCATATCCCGAAGGTGTTTCGTTTGCAATTTTGATTATGAATGCTTTTGTACCAATTATAGACAGGTCTTTCAAGCCTAAAAGATTTGGAGAGGAGGTAAAAAATGGCTAAAAAAGAATCGACATTTGCCAATATGGTGCTTACATTGCTTATGGTAACAGCTATTGCTGCCTTTACCTTGTCAATGATATACAATGTTACAAAAGAACCGATAGAACGGGGTAGGTATGAGCGTAAGCAGGCTGCAATAAGTTTTGTGGTACCGGAGTTTGATGAACTCAAAACCAGGTTTTTCATGCCGGCCGATGGACGTGACTCCCTCGAATTTAATTTTGCATATAAAGATGGTGAGCTCGTTGGTGTGGCTGTAGAAACATATACTATGATGGGGTTTAGCGGGTACATATCAGCTATGGTAGGCTTCTACCCTGATGGAACAATATATGATGTTGTACACCTGCAACATGAGGAAACACCCGGCCTGGGAGATAAAATTCAAAAAGATGTATCAGACTGGAGTGACCAGTTTCAAGGTTTTGACCCTTCTGAAAAAACACTGAAAGTCAGACAGGATCAGGGAGATGTAGATGGTATCACAGCGGCTACTATTACTGCAAGAGCCTATTGTGATGCTATTAACAGGGCTTATCTTACATTGATGAAAAACCTTGATCAGATTGATATGTCTTTGGAGGAGTAAAAAATAATATGTTTATAATAAAAAATGAATATTAGATTCAACTAATTATTATTTCATTCAGAAGCGCAGATGCGCATAAAAATCAAGAGTAGGGGATATTTTGTTATAATTAACACGACAATAAAAATTATATTGAAATATGAACAAGGTTAAAATTATTATCAGGGGTATTATCAAAGAGAATCCGGTTTTTGTTCTTTTGCTGGGTTTATGTCCGGTGTTGGGTGTAACTACCTCGGCATACAACGGTTTTGGAATGGGGCTGGCAACTGCTTTTGTACTGTTAATGTCTAACCTGGTTGTTTCGCTGATAAAAAACTTTATACCTAACAAAGTAAGGATACCTTCGTTTATAGTTATCATAGCTTCGTTTGTTACAATAGTTCAACTGGTAATGGAAGCTTTTCTTCCTGATCTTTTTGATGCATTAGGGCTTTTCATACCACTGATTGTAGTAAACTGTCTTGTTTTGGGCAGGTCGGAAGCCTTTGCCAGTAAAAATGACACTTTCAGTGCTGTAACTGACGGGCTTGCTATGGGCATGGGGTTTACAATGGCTCTTACGGCATTAGGCGCTCTCAGAGAAATACTGGGAAGTTATTCAATATTCGGATATTCATTTGTTGAGGGTGACGGGATGCTGGTATTTGTATTAGCTCCCGGAGCATTTATAGGGCTTGGATATTTAACGGCAATTTTTCTTAAAATAATTGGTGAAAGGTAATTTTTTAAAACAATAGTATTATGGAATATATATTTATTATAATAGGCGCTATATTTGTTAACAATATTGTCCTGGCCCAGTTTTTGGGCATTTGTCCATATATAGGTGTGTCGGGAAAAGTTTCTACATCTGTGGGCATGTCCGGAGCTGTGATGTTTGTAATGACACTGGCGACCATAGTTACTTACCTTATATTTAATTTTATTCTTATCCCATTGGATATTACCTATTTGCAAACAATATCATATATCCTGGTTATTGCTTCGCTGGTACAGATGGTGGAAATAATACTGAAAAAAGTGAGTCCTGCGCTTTACCAGGCACTTGGTATCTTCCTTCCTTTGATGACAACAAACTGCGCTATACTTGGTGTTGCTATACTTACGGTTCAAAACGAATATAATCTTCTGCAGGGTGTTGTTTTTGCAATTGCAAATGCAATTGGATTCGGACTGGCAATAATATTGTTTGCAGGGATTCGCGAACAACTTGATTTGGTTGATGTGCCCAAAGGCATGAAAGGTGCTCCCGCAGCCCTTGTTGTTGCAGGGATTATGGCTCTCGCTTTTATGGGGTTTGCAGGGCTTGTTTAAACAACAAAATCATATATAAACAAGTTAACCGGGGCCTGGTTAAAAGAATCGGTATATCGTTAGATTTATTTTTTTACCAGGAGTTGCAAGGTATCGCATGTTTTCTGTTCAAGAATTACTTTCCGGTTTTTAATAAACGGCTTAATGTTTGCTTTTTTGTAATGCCTTATTGTCAGTAACTCTTTATCATAAAGGCAGTTAATATGGAATAATTTTTTCAAACCATTGATCAGTGCCGGGGTTTTTGTTCTGTCAAAATCGAAACATACCGAAAAGCTGATAGCTGAGTTTTGCATCATGTTGATCCTGACATTATATTTTGCAAACTCCGAAAAGATATACGATAGGTTATGCTCTGCAATAAAACTGAAATCTTTTGGTGAAACAGACAACAGAACCTGGTTGAATTTAAATATATATGAAGGTGTTTGATCATCAAATTTGATATTGTTGTTAATCAAAGTTCCGTCTTTACCCGGTTCATAAAATGATTTTACCCTTAGCGGAATATTTTTAGTGAGCAGAGGTTTCAGAGTTTTCGGGTGTATAACTTTTGCCCCGTAATATGCCAGTTCAATAGCTTCCTGGTATGATATGTTTGGTAAAAGAACGGTTTGTTTAACCAATTTAGGGTCGGCGTTTAACAAGCCCGGTACGTCTTTCCATATAAGAACCTCATTAGCGTTTAATGCATAAGCAAGTATAGCGGCACTATAATCGGAGCCTTCACGGCCGAGCGTTGTAACATAGCCGGCAGCGGTTCCGCCGATAAACCCCTGGGTAATAGCAAGAGGTTGGCTACTGCTATGGGTGGTTTGACTAAAATATGGCAACAAGACATTATTAACTGCCTTACAAGTTTTGTCCCAGTTTACCTGTGCATCACGATACCTGGCATCGGTTATTATAATATCCCTGGCATGAAACCAGCGGGTACTGATATTTGATTCATTAAGGTAATAGCTGATAATCATAACAGACAGCTCTTCTCCAATCGAAACGATCCTGTCATACTCAAAGTTATAATTCTCACTGTGTGGCTTCTTCAAAATAGTTTCCAAAAATTTGAATTTATTATTTAAAGAGTTAATAAACTTACTATCGATATTATTAAACAGCTCTTCAGCTATTTCAATATGATACTGTTTAATTTTTGAAAAACATTCAAAAAGATGTTTCTCTTTATCTTTGAAATAATATTCGGTTAGCTGTTCGAAAGCATTGGTGGTTTTGCCCATAGCTGAAACCACTATCATCAGCGGTATGTTTTTATACCTGGCAATAATGTCGGCTACATTTCTAACATCATCAGCGCTCTTAACAGAAGCCCCACCAAATTTAAATACATACATTCCTGGAAATATTTTGTTGTTATTTCTTCGCAAAAATAGTTAAAAAAAACCCGGCTAAAAAGATAGCCGGGAAAAAACATAGAGATATTATAATAGCATTTAGTATATAAAATCAATAATCCTTCAATTCCTCCATTAGTTTTTTGCGAGTGAAAAAAATACGGCTTTTTACTGTTCCTATTGAAAGGTCAAGTTTCTCGGCTATTTCCTTATATTTATATCCTTCATTATACATTTCAAAAGGTTTGCGTTGATCCTTGTTAATAGTATTAATTTTTTCAGTAATTTCTTTTGCCGCGTAATCCGAGTCGGGCAAACCCATCTTGCTTTTTTTCGACAGATTAAGAAAATACAGGTCATCAGTTTTGTCAACAATGGTGTTGTTTCTCACATTTTTACGGTAATTGTTAATGAAAGTGTTTTTCATTATTGTAAAAGTCCATGCTTTAAAATTGGTATTTGCGGTAAACTTATCTCTATTGTTCAATGCTTTGAGGTAAGTTTCCTGCAAAAGATCCTGGGCGTCATCATAATTTGATGTTAAAGTATAAGCAAAATACTTCAGGTTTTTCTGAAGTCCGAGAAGTTTATAATTAAATTCAATTGCAGTCATAGTAGTTTAATTTTATTGTTTAAGTAAAAGCAATATAAAATTAAACAAAAAAAATGGAAAAGCAAGTTTTTTATGATAATTTAACAAATAAAATACTCGATAATTTATTGTTAGTCTAAAAAAAAGACGTATAGGTATTAATAATGTAAAGATGCAGCTATTTAAGTTTGATTGTTGGTAAAAATAATTGTTGTTTAATGATTTTAAAAAATTGTAGAATTAAGTTTGAATTTTAAATTTTAATGGTGTGGTTTAAAAACTTTTTAAATTCGTTTGAATTTCTGATGATCAATATGTTTTTTGGTGTATCGGATTTTACGTCGCAGGCTTGTTTTCCTGTGACTAGTATGGTTTTGTCCGGAAATGTTTTGGATATATTTTCTATGTATT
Organism: Bacteroidales bacterium; assembly: GCA_003567625.1. GTDB lineage: Bacteria > Bacteroidota > Bacteroidia > Bacteroidales > UBA7960 > PUKZ01. The sequence continues at coordinate 8,463 of PWZB01000177.1, forward strand.
CACAAGCTTTGTAAGGAACTACTGCTGTGACAAGATGTGTAAGAAGATAATCGGCATTTATGATTTTCTGAGTTTGAATAAGATCTTTAAAAGGTGTTGACTGTCCAAGATATATTACTTTATGTCCGTGCTTTTTTAATAAATATTTGTTAAACAAAATTCCAAGCTCGTGAAATTCATCTTCCGGAAGGAAAAGCAAAAAAGTTTTTTCATAATTATTATTGCTTGATTTGCTTTGAGCATCAATAGCTACTAAAAGCTTTTGACGTATCAGGTTGCTTATAAAATGTTCCTGGGCGGGAATGATGGAACCTACCTGCCAGAGAATGCCCATTTTTTCCAAAAAGGGGTATAAAATATGCATAACCGTTTTTTCAAAACCGATTTTCAGGATAGAATCAGCCATTATTTTTTTAAAACCGTCTTCATTAAATTCGATCATTGATATGAAAAGGTTGTTTATCTGACCGTCATAATCTCCGATAATGCTTGACAACTCAATTACTTTTTCATTGATCTCGCCGTAACTCATCTTCATAATATCCGAGATTTTTAACCCATATCTTTTTAATGTGCTGATATTTAACAGCTTTTTTACATCACCTTCCAGGTAATAGCGGATATTGGTTGAAGTTCTTTTTGGTGTAACCACGTTGTAACGTTTTTCCCATATCCTGATAGTATGGGCTTTTATATCCGTGATTTTTTCAAGATCGTTTATAGAATATTTTATCATGTTTTATTAATAGGTTACTTTTAAAATACCCCGATTTTGATACAAATATAAACAAATTACAATTAAAAGGTCATAAATAGAAGGCTGATAAAATTATTTCATTCAATTTCATGTTTGGGTAAATTACAGCTTTAATTCAAGTCTGTCTTAATGAATTTTTTTATTATATTTAACTTTGAAAGTTGTATCTGCAATGACGGTATTTATTTTTAGTTGATGTTTGCCGGTAAAATTTGAGTAAATAGCATAACTTTGCAGAAAAACAATATAGATTAATAAATTATGTTTGGGGTTCAAACTACTAATGATCCGCTGTTTTCAAAACAGGTCATAGACATGTTCACCGTAGCCAATGAGTATTGCCTTTTTTTTGACAAGGCCGGGGGATATTCGTGTGATGATATTTTCGAATATTTTCATAAAATCGCCCCGTTGCTTTATCTTAAAGGCAGCCTTGTACCTGTAATTACTGTCAATGAACCCTCATATAAGGAACGTTTCCTTACCGAAGAGCAATACGAAGCCCTGTTTTTGGTTTTGAAAGAAAAATTTGATGACAAGGATGCTTTTTATATTTTCGACCCGAATTACGAAGCTACCCGGGCAAGTCTTGCTGAATGTATGACAGATATTTACCAGGACATGAAAGATTTTGTATGGCTTTACAGGAAAGATAATAGTTTCGCAAAAGAAAACGGCATTGCGCTTATCCAATCGCTTTTTGAAACCCGGTGGGGCATCAAAATAATAAATGCGCTTAAAGCCGTTCATGGTATTAAATTTGACATTAAGGAAGATCACGATTTTTTGAAAAATGATGATACATTTTAATAAAAAATTCCAAAAAATGGTAAAAAGAATATTCAAAATTTTGATAGCACTCTTTATTCTGATAAATTCAACTACTGCGTGTGCAAAAGAGGGCTATCATATAGAGGTTCAGGTTAAGGGGGTCAGTGATACCTTATGCTATCTTGCATATCATTTTGGTAACCGGCAATATTTGTTGGATAGTGTTGATGTTGACGGTGAAGGCAGATTTACTTTTGCAGGAGAAGAAAGTCTGCCGGGCGGTATGTACATGATAGTTCTTCCCGGGCAGAAATACTTTGAGTTGATCATTGATGAAAGTCAACATTTTGAGATTGAAACGGTGATGGATGAGTTTGTTGAAACCATCAAATTTAAGGGTTCTCCGGAAAACTCATCTTTTTATGAATACATCCGTTATTTAAGAAAGAAGAATCAGGAGGTTGCCCCGATACGGGAAGAGCTGAATGATCCGTCTATTTCTGAAGAACGCAGGGAAACTTTACGTGAAAAATCGAGGTTCATTGACAGTCAAGTTGATAAAAAGCGTGAAGCATATATAGAGAAGTTTCCTGATTGCGTTTTCAGCCTGATCCTGAGATCTCAAAGAGAAGTTCCACCGCCTGAGCCTGTTATATCAGAAGACGGTACTACCGATTATGGTGCTTCATACAGGAAACATACGAAAAACTACTGGCAACACATAGACTTTACAGATGACCGGATTTTGCGAACCCCGGTTTATCATTCCAAGCTTGATCATTTCTTCACAAATGTTGTTATAAAACATCCCGATAGTATTATTAATATGGCAGACTATATAGTTGACCAAGTACGCGAAAATGATGAAATGTTTGAATATACGGTATGGTTTATTACCAACAAATACGAGCGTTCAAATATCATGGGATTAGATGCTGTGTTTGTTCATATGGTTGAAGAATATTATAAAACAGGAAAAGCATTCTGGCTTGATGAGGAGCAGCTTGAAAGAATCATCCGGCGTTCTGACAGGCTTAAACCAATACTGCTCGGTAAGACAGCACCCGATATTAAAATGTACCTTCCGGACAAATCAACTATTTCTTTGCATGAAGTGCCGGCGACATATACTGTAATCTATTTTTGGGACTCCGATTGCCCTCATTGTAAAAGAGAAACCCCAAAATTGAATGATTTTTATCAGCGGTACAAAGATCATGGTATTGAGATATTTGCCGTTAATATCGAGCCTGACAGGGAGAGATGGATAAGCTATGTTGAGAAAAACAATATTGAGGACTGGATAAATGTCAATGATGCGATGAATCGCTCCGGCTTCAGGGATAAGTATGATATTTACTCAATACCTTTGATCTTTTTAATTGATGAAGATAAAAAAATCATTGCCAAGAACGTTGACGCTGAACAAGTAGAGGATATTATCAGCCGCAAGCTGCAAAAGAATTTGTTGCCGGCATTTGAATAAAGCGGAACAAAACAAAACCTGCATATAAACCGACATTTTTATGGTTTATATCTTGACTTGTTGAGAATTTTTTCAGCGTCAGTCATCCGGATCAGTTCATTTAGATTCACATCTTTGTTTCTTCTCATATATTCTCTGACTATTTGCCATCCTATCCAGGCGGCTGCACGCGGTGATGAATTTCTTGTAAAAGGAGCGGTAAAGGGGGCATCTGTAATAAAGCTGTTTATTTTATTTCTGTTGGTTGAAAATAAAAGTTCGTTATCAATAAAATAGCTCCATACATGGCCCTGGTTACGTTCTATCCAGTACTCTTGTTTTGAAGTATAGGCGATTTTAAGAGTATCATGAGCATGGGGCATCATACAGTCAAGAAAATAAAGCTTCATGCCTTCATAAACCATAAAATCGATAAGAGTTTCGGGTTTGAAATTATCGCTGATTTTGGCTTCACCCATGGCATACATTACGTCCCTGGCAATAAACCCCGGTGAGCGGCGTATCAGCTGATAAGCCGGTACCCCGACATGACGGTACTTTGAAAAATCACTGCCAAGATACATATCAAGTGCAACGGCAATAGTGCTGTCTCCATATTTAACGGGTTGTGCCAAATCCATCCCCGAAACATATGAATAAACCTTAGGAATTTCCAATTCAGAAAAATAATAATGATAATAGGTAAATGCACTTGTAAGTTCTTTCTCCAACTCTTCCAGGTCAGGGTAAACTTTCAATGTTTCATGATAAAGATCAATGATTACCGGATCGGTAACATAATCATACAACTGTTGCTGAGCTATAGGGTTGTCAATCTCATCACCCAAAAAAAAGTAATACTCATCAATATATGGCTCAATTTCTTCCCTTAACCGGAAAGGATTCAAATTGAACAATACCTTTTCAAAACGGCTGATATTAACATGATCGATCTCAATATCAGAAATATCAACATCGAAAGGCGATCGTCGTGAAGAATCAATAATATAAATTATAGATAATAATGCAATTATCACTATAATTAACCCTGTAAAATAAAATATCTTCCTGTTCATTTTAAGTATTAGTTTTTTGATTGTTTTTGTTTTCTAACGTAAAAATTCAGGATAAATTTAATTTATAAGGATCAAATATAAAATAAACTGTTTTAAAAAGGTTGCCGGTTTTACAACGAGCTCGCCGAAGGCAATCCCGTTGAATAACCGGAATCCTCAATTTAAAAAATAATTTCCATATACAGATTATATTCAGATCCTGACAAAATTTATTGTCAGACACATTGCTGTTTTTATTAATTTTAACATTTGAAATTTAAATGTTAAAGGTTTTATATAGGATTGTATCTTTAAATAAGGGAACGAGATAATTACGGAAGGTGTTTGGTAATTCGGTATTCGGTAATCACCATGCCTGAATAACGTTGACCGTTTTTCAAGTTGAGGTTAAGTATTTTTTTAAATCAAAAATTATTAATCATGAAAAAAATTTTCCTAACAACCGCGTATGTTTTAGTTTTAAGCCTGATATTCCCGGCTGTTGGTTTTTCATAGTCAGCCAATCATTTGAAATGCAGCAAGAGTCATGGATAGAGGTTGAACCGGATAAGCCTTATATTATTGATGCCGATAAGGTACTTGTTTTTGGTGTTGAATGGGAGGACATTCCACAAGGTTTTTATGCTGCGGGTCTGGATGGACAATCCGATCATCCCGGAAAGGGTGATTTGGCGATAACAGGCACGTATCCCTGGTACTTGGTTGTATCTTCACCAAATTGGTATTTACGGCCACTGGAATAAAGCCATATATGTTGAACCCTTGGAAACTTACTTTGTCACTTTTGAAGTTTCTGATGCAAACACCGGCGAAGAAATAGATGATGCCACTATTACATTCAACGGCAAAGAATATGATCCGGGCGAATATCAATTTGAAGTAGTCCTGGGAACTTACGAATATATAGTTGAAAGAGATGGATATGAAACCGTTGAAGGCGAAGTTGAAGTGGTGGATGCAGATGTTACCGTTGAGGTGGAGATCGAACCTGTGGCAACTTATACCGTTACCTTTATCGTTACGAACAACCTGAAGCCAAGTTGTGGCGACCTGTAATAAATCTTAAAAAAATCCACAACCCTTGAAGGGTTGAATAAAAGGATTTTTCAAATAACCGCAGGCTGAAAACCGTTGTATGGTTTTAACCGGAGGCCGGAAGTTCTTTCGGAAGTTTCCAACTTCTCCGTATATACATCTTTGGATATCTGGGCGGCCTATACCTGAAAAAATAAAAAATGTGCAGAAGAATCGGAAGAAAGCATCACACAAAAAAGATTCACGCAAATACTTAAAATTCAGTTATTTTAGCACAACTCATTATAAATAATGAACTTAGTGTTTCGTACCGGCTTTTAAACCTATTTATGCTTTGCGACATTGCGCTTTTGCGTGATATTCAAAAAGCATTTTACAGACAAACACTAAATACTCTATGATTTGAAAGGCTATTGTATGCTATTTTAAAATTTTACTTCTACGGAGTTATCTTGAAATTGTTTTTCGTTATAAATATGTCAGTACAGCAAAACTTCCCTTTTTTTGTATATTGCAGCACTAAAAATTTTACTTTTTTACAAAGTAAACAATAGAAAATCAGCCTTTCAATAAAACAGCGATGACGTTATGCACAAAAAGGATTTAATTTCTTCGCAAATACTATTTCATCTTTTTTAAACATTTTTCAAGGCTATGCCTCCAATACGGGATCTTTATTTGAAAATCTTTTTTGATTTTGTTTTTACTTAATAATGAAAAATGCGGGCGTTTGGCTTTAGCTGGGAATTCCGTGCTCAGCACCGGTTCAATGATACATGGCAGCTTTTTAAGATCTGCTATGGCTATGGCTATATCGTACCAGCTCGCTAATCCTTCATTGGAATAGTTATAAACCATGACCCCGCCGGATTGATCTATAATTTCGGGTAATATCTTAATAACGGTATTGGCAAGGTCATATGCATATGTAGGCGATCCTGCCTGGTCATACACAACTTTTAGATGTTTCTTTTCTTTTCCTTTTTCACAGATCGTTTTAACAAAGTTTTTCCCAAATACCGAGTAGAGCCATGATGTCCTGATTATCAGACCTTTCTCAATATTCGATATGATCTCTTTTTCACCTTCAAGCTTGCTTTTTCCGTATTCCGTTTGTGGATTGGGAATATCATTTTCAGTGTAGGGCTGGTTGCTTTTACCATCAAACAGGTAGTCGGTAGAAAAATGTACCGGGAAGACATTTGTTTTTGCAGCAACCAAAGCGAGATTTCCTGCACCAGAAGAATTTACTTTTATTGCTTCAGATATATTATCCTCGGCAGAATCAACGCCGGTATATGAGGCACAGTTTATTATGCAATCAATGTTGTATGATTTTACGGCTTTTTCAATAACCGGCGCCTTGGTAATGTCAATTTCATAACGAGTTGCAAAAAAAAATTCTTTGTCTTTGTGCAACCTTGATATTTCCTTAAATTGTTTTCCCAATTGGCCGTTGCTTCCTGTAATTAATATGCGCATAATTTATATACCGGTTTTATTTTACATTTTGTTTAACCTGGTGCGGGCCGGGCAGACACTAAATTATGAGACCCGGCAATTGAATTAAAGAGTTTTCATGAAATAATTAATAGTTTTCTTAAGTCCATCGTCCATATCTACCGTTGGTTTCCATTGTATCATGTTTTTCAGTTTCGAAATATCGGGTTTACGTCTCAGCGGATCATCGGTTGGGAGTGGTTTAAAGACTATTTTAGAACGTGACCCGGTAAATTCCAATATTTTTTCGGCAATTTCCAGTATTGAATGTTCGACGGGGTTGCCAATGTTAACAGGGCCTGTGATATTTTCGGGGGTGTTCATGAATTGTATTATACCATCAACCATATCATCAACATAACAAAAACTGCGTGATTGTGTGCCGTCTCCGAAAACTGTTATATCTTCATTTTTCAATGCCTGTACGATAAAATTGCTGATCACTCTTCCATCAGAGGGGTGCATCCTGGGTCCGTAGGTATTGAATATTCTCATTATTTTAATACGGACTTGGTTTTGCCTGTGATAATTGACAAAAAGGGCTTCGGCGCATCTTTTACCTTCGTCGTAGCAAGCGCGGTCGCCAATAGGGTTAACGTTACCCCAATAATTTTCGGTTTGAGGGTGTTCGGTGGGATCGCCGTAAACTTCGCTGGTTGAAGCTTGTAAAACTTTAGCTTTGATCCGTTTTGCCAGTCCAAGCATATTTAAAGAGCCCATTATTGAGGTCTTGATTGTTTTTATTGCATTATATTGATAATGAATTGGAGATGCAGGGCAAGCCAGGTTATAAATCTCATCTGCCTCAATAAAAAAAGGCATAGTTATATCATGCCTGATAAGCTCAAACCAGGGATTTTTTAACAAGTGAATGATGTTGTCTTTCTGACCGGTAAAAAAGTTGTCAAGGCAATAAACTTCGTGATCCATATTTAAAAGTTTTTCGCAAAGATGCGAGCCCAGAAAGCCTGCTCCGCCGGTTACCAGTATTCTTCTTTTTTTCATCTGTTTCTTATGTTATTTTCTATTATCCGGTTATTATTTCATAAGCCATTATTGCCGGTTTCCAAATACCGGTTATTGTCAGTTGGTTTGGTGTTTCGCTTTTCGGGTTTCATCATAATAGAATTTGTTTTAATTTGTATGATGTAAACCTCATGTTGCTTATTTTATTATGTTGTGTTTGTGTTTTTTGAAACATGAGGGTTTAATATTCTTTGTTTTGAGTTTAAGGTTTATATTTTTTCCCCACACAGTAATATGAAAACCCGATAGTTTTAAGCTCTTCAGCATTATAAATGTTTCTGCCGTCAAAAATCACAGGTTGTCGCATTAATTTATAGATCTTTTTAAAATCGGGAATACGAAATACATTCCATTCGGTTACCAACAACAGGCAGTCGGCATTGGCAACAGCTTCTTCTTTATTGTTTGCATAATTTATTTTATCGCCGATAATATTTCGTGCTTGTTTCATAGCTTCCGGATCAAAAGCTTTAATATTGCATCCGGTTTTGAGAAGTTTTTCGATAATTGTAAGTGAGGGTGCTTCCCGCATATCATCGGTCTGGGGTTTAAATGCGAGCCCCCACATTGCAACATTTAGTCCGTCAAGATTATTATTGAAATGGTCGTTCATTTTATCAACAAGCACTGTTTTCTGTTCATTATTTACTTGTTCTACAGCTTGTATTACACGCATTTGATAATTATGTTTGCGGGCGGTTTTTATAAGAGCCCGTATATCTTTCGGAAAGCAAGAGCCTCCATATCCTATGCCCGGGTAAATGAATTGGTTGCCTATTCGGGGGTCGCTGCCTATACCTTTTCTTACCATGTTAATATCAGCCCCCAGAATTTCACACAGGTTGGCAATGTCGTTCATGAAACTGATCCTTGTTGCAAGCATAGCATTGGCTGCGTATTTGGTCATTTCGGCAGAGGGAATGTCCATAAAAATAACAGGATTACTATTTAATGTAAAAGGTTTATACAGCTTCTCCATGATTTTTTGCGCCTTTTCAGATTCAACGCCAATAATTATCCTGTCGGGTTTCATGAAGTCATCAATGGCAGCACCTTCTTTTAAAAATTCAGGATTGGAAGCTATATCAAACGGGATGTTAAGTTTACGCGATTCAAGCTCTTTGTTAATGGCCTGCCTTACTTTTTCAGCCGTGCCAACAGGAACAGTGCTTTTAGTTACTACCACCATATATCCGGTCATATATGTGCCAATCTTTTTGGCTACATTAACTACATGCTTCAGGTCAGCGCTTCCGTCTTCACCGGGAGGAGTACCGACGGCTATGAAAATTACATCACTTTGTTTTACAGAGTTTTCAAGGTCGGTAGTAAAATGTAGTTTATTCCTTTTGCAATTTCGCTTAACAATAATGTCAAGCCCTGGCTCATAAATCGGCAAAATGTTTTTTTTAAGATTTTCAATTTTTGCACTGTCAACATCAACGCATGTTACTTCCGCGCCCATATCGGCAAAACAAACACCTGTGACCAATCCTACATAACCGGTTCCAACAATTGTTATGTTCATCTCTGTTTTATTTTCTTAAACGAATATTACAGAGGCAAAGTTATTTAAAATTCGTCAAAATCATCTATCGGTTCCATTTGGTCTGCTTCTGGTCGTTCACGGTCTATTTCCCTTGTAAAATCGTGAATTCTATATGTAAATCCTATGAAAATCATTCTGCTTCTTCTTTTGCGCTCTCTGTTCATCTCAAAATTATCACCCATCATATACATGTTGAATTTCCGGGTGTTAAAGATATCGCTTATGCGGAGCGTAATACTTCCCTTGTTATCAAAAACGTTATAGCGCATTCCCATATCAGCCGAATACATTTCCTGCAATTTTCCTTGAAGCATTACTACAGGCGAACGATAATAACCGGAAACCTGAACGGAGAATCTGTTCCCAAACCTTAAATTATTGGTTAAGCGTGCTGTCCAGGAATAACTGTCTGTTGTAAATTCATCATGAACAGTTCCTCCATCAACGATTCTGTGGAAGTAGCTGAAGTTGCCATTTAATCGCCACCAGTCAGTAATAGTTTGAGATGCAATCATTTCTGCTCCGTAGTTTACGGCGTGACCTATATTTTCCCAGGTGGTGGTCGTAATGCCCTGCTCATCCATTGTCCTGTAACGCGATATCATCTGGTCAGTGTATCTGTAGAATATTGAAGGATTGAGAGTTGTGTTTTCCCAGTATTTGGTATAGCTCAGTTCAAGAGAATGAATGTATTCGGGTAATATTTCAGGATTACCGGTACGAAGGTTATATGGATCCGAATATCTTGTAAAAGGATTCAGAGCCCAGCGTCTTGGGCGGCTGATTCTTTTGCTGTAACTGATCTGTGCGTTCTGATTGTTTTCAAAGCTTCGCCGTATATGAGC
>PWZB01000126.1 GCA_003567625.1 Bacteroidales bacterium
AACGTTTTATATATAAACCAAAAGTTTACTGTACATCAAAATACTGTTGAGTATATAAACATTTTTTGTGTTTTTGTGTATCATATTTTAGAGTGCAATTTATAAAATATTTCCAAATTACATGTAAACAATCATTTAATTTTTTACAAAGTTATAGCTAAAATATACAAAATAAAAAGCAGCGGTTCGCCTACCTAATCAGATTTATAGCTTGATGCCAATAGAAAAAACCTGATTTGTCCGGCAGGCGTTTTAGTTTGTTTAAAAAAAACAATTGTCCTTAATCATTAATAATGTCTTTTACGAGGTGAAACATATGGTTGGTAAAAAAATGCTTAATCTCACGATCACGCCCCCTGCGTTTAGCATAACTAAAAAGCTTGGTAAAGTTAACGGTATAATTTGTAATAGCATTTTCACAGATATGAATTAAATCTGATCCTTGGAAATGATGGAGAAGCTTTTTTTCTGCAAACAAATCCACCAATATTTTTTCTATAGATGGAATGTGGAACTTGAGCTTTTTTATTGTCCTTTTAATAAGTGGTGCTCTTGTAATAAGCCTCTTCACAATAACAGCATCATAACTTTCAGAAACATATAAATCAATTGTCTTTTCGTCAGGATTTAGATATACCTCCTTGCTTATTGAATCCTTTAATTCATAAAACAAAGATTCTTCAAAGTCTTTCTCAATTTCTATTATCAGAATTGATTTGGCTGACTGGTGTTGAGTAAATTCATTTAGCCAGGATGTTTCCCAAATACAGTGTTTAATTCCTTTAAACCTCTCAATGATTTGTTTATTTATTTTAATTAAGCCGGGAGAGATGTCAGGTTTATATTCAGGTTTATGTGAAATCACATAGATGCCTTTTTTAAGTGACCTGATGATATTATTGTTTTTAAGATTATATATCCTCCAAGCCAAAGTTCCTTCGTTCAAATCAGGCTCAAAAAAACGGTAAAAGTCAAAAAGCTCTTTTCTTGTAAAGTACTCTTTGTCCTTAAATTTTTCAATTAATTTATTTTCTAAAACTTTGGGCATTTAGATTCTAATTTTTGTCAAAAATAAGAAATATTGGCGATATTTAGACAACAAATAATTGCCAATAAATAAAAATATTGGTAATCTTTTGCAATATTTGTATTTTGCAAGATAAATCAATAAACCAAATAAACATCCGGTGCACTTTATACCTCAAAAGTAAAAAATGTTTTTTATTTACGGCAATAATTCGCTAAAGCTATTTAGCTTAGCATAATTGAAGATCGAATAGAACTTTCGATGCTCTTGTTAGTTCATTTGCCTGCCAAAATTAAGAACTATTTAACGGGGTAAACCTCGTGGAATATATGCTAAATTAACAGATACAACATGTTGTTTGTATTTTATTCTAAAGATAATCTAGCCGAACTTCAAAAATATCCTGAAATAGTTTTAGAATGGAAAGAACCTGGTTTAGCTTTTCGTGTAATATTTATTAAGAAAGATTATAAAATGCAGCAAGAGCTACAGCAAGAGCTACAGCAAGAGTTACAGCAAGAGCTACAGCAAGAGTCGTTGTATTCAAAAGTATTAAGGCTTTTATCAGATAAATCACTATCAAGAAAGGAAATCTCAACTTCATTAGGGCAGAAAGACATATCTGGCCATTTAAATGAAGTAATTAAGAAGCTAATAAACGATAAGCTAATTGAAAGAACAATCAAAGATAAGCCGACATCTTCCAAACAAAAATACTTAATCACCAAAAGAGGAATAGCGTTTGTTAAACATATAGATCAAAGTAATTGATTAGTGTTGACAAATACAAAACTCTTCACAATAAAGATTGAAAAACATTTTAAACATTGATTATCAATCGGATTTTTCTTCCTCTTTTTTCCTCTCCCACTTACCCATCTCGCTCCAAATTTGTTTTTTGGTAGTTTTGCGGTAAAGCAAGGTTGTTTTTATATCTGTATGGCCAAGTAAATCTCTTACAATTTCTACCGGAATACCATATACCCTTGAAAGGTTTGCGAATGTGTGTCCGACATCCAAAACCCCCTAAAAAAGAAAGGATCAGAAATTTTCTTTCCAATCCTTTTCTTACCGCAGAGGTTTCGAGCGGATTCGAACCGCTGTAAAGGGTTTTGCAGACCCCCGCCTAACCACTCGGCCACGAAACCTTGATTTTTATACTACAAAAATATGAAATCAATATTACAATTCAAAATTATTTAACAGCATATTGTCAATTATCCGAATATTTTTCAAGTATAATGCTTACAGCTCTTGTTTTTCCACCTATCGGGGGATTCATTTTTGATATTTTGATTTTTACAAAACTTATTATCCTGAATTTCTGAAAAACCGCATCGATAATTCTCCTTCCTATATGTTCGAGCAAATAGCTTTTCTGTTGCATCTGCGTACTGATAATACTATAAACATCCTGGTAATTAATTGTCTTGCTTAAATTATCAGACCGTTCACTTTCTTCCGTATCAAAATCAAATTCAATATTTACGACATAACGGTTACCTATCACCTGCTCCTCATCAAAACAGCCATGATAAGCATAAAATTCCATATCTTCAAGAATTATTTTACCCATAAAGGCGATTTAATTGTGTGATTGCCGCAAAAGTAAATATTTTTACAAATCTCATCAGAATATTTTTTTATTTTTACCTGCTTTTTGATTAATGATATTGACTGCATTGTCAAATAATCTGCAAACTTATTGCGATCTTTGCATAAAAATACTTTATACTCTTCGTACGGCTGAAAACATCAAGCTAAACCCGGAGAAAATTATAACACAAAAACATCAAAGGAAAAATAAAAGATTTTGACAAAACATTTATTTTTATTTATTTAACAGAAAAATCAAAAAACAAAAAAACATATGAGTGATAAAGGAAAAAACGAAACCTCATCACATACATCATTGAATTTTATCGAAGAAATAATCCGTGAGGACCTTCATAACAATAGAAATGACGGGAGAATACATACACGTTTTCCTCCCGAGCCAAACGGATATTTACATATAGGACATGCCAAATCCATATGTCTGAACTTCGGTCTTGCAAAAAAATATGGAGGTAAATGCAATCTCAGGTTTGATGATACCAATCCTATGACTGAAAGCGTTGAATATGTTGATTCGATAAAGGAGGATGTCAGGTGGTTGGGATTTGACTGGGAAGAGAGGGAGTTTTATGCCAGTGATTATTTCCATGCCTTGTTTGATTTTGCAATAGGCTTGATAAAAAAGGGAAAGGCCTATGTTTGTGAAATGAGCGGCGAAGAGATAGCAAACACTCGTGGGACTCCTACCAGGCCAGGTAAAGAGAGCCCCTGGCGAAACCGGCCCGTTAAAGAAAATCTCGAGTTGTTTAATAAAATGCGCGATGGTGAATTTCCCGGCGGCACAAAGGTTTTACGTGCCAAAATAGATATGTCTTCGCCGAATATGCATATGCGCGATCCTGTCATGTACAGGATTTTACATGCTCCGCATCACCGGACAGAAAACAAATGGTGTATTTATCCTACATATGATTGGACGCACGGACAATCAGACTATATAGAAAATATTACCCATTCCATTTGCACTCTCGAATTTGAAGTGCACCGACCATTATATGACTGGTTTCTGGATGTGCTCGAAATAACAGAAAACCGCCCTCGACAAATTGAATTTGCAAGGCTAAACCTTACTTATACGGTAATGAGCAAACGAAAGCTTCTGGAACTGGTAGAAAACAAAATAGTAAACGGATGGGATGATCCTAGAATGCCGACAATATCGGGCTTGCGACGAAGAGGCTATTCGCCTGAGTCCATAAGGACCTTTTCCGAAAAAGTTGGTGTAGCCAAAAGAGAAAACATCATTGATGTTGCTCTACTGGAACACTGTTGTCGCGAACATCTCAATAAAATAGCATCAAGGGCTATGGTGGTTATGAACCCGGTAAAACTTATCATTGATAACTATCCCGATGACAAAACCGAAGAAATGGCCGGAAAAATAAATCCCGAAGATCCTGATACTTTACTCAGAATCATACCTTTCACGAAAACCCTCTATATTGAACGAGACGACTTTATGGAAGACCCGCCCAAGAAATTTTTCAGACTCTCACCAGGTAAAGAGGTCAGGCTAAAATATGCATATATAATTAAATGCGAATCTGTTGTTAAAGATCACGAAACGGGCAAAATAACTGAGATACATTGTACTTATGATCCCGGCAGCCGAAGCGGGCAGGATATCAGCAATAAAAAAGTTAAAGGTACAATACACTGGGTTAGTGTTGATCATGCCGTTAAACTGGAAGCAAGGCTTTACGACAGGTTGTTCAAAACAGAAAATCCCGATATAGTTGAAGAAGGTAAAGATTTCAAATCAAACCTGGACCCTGATTCATTAAAAATCGTTGAAGCCTTTGGCGAGCCATCGGTTAAAGATTTCACAACAGGAAGTAAAGTGCAGTTTGAAAGAAACGGATATTATTCGGTTGACCCCGACTCGACAAATGAACATAAAATCTTTAATCGCACCGTAACTTTGCGTGATTCCTGGGCGAAAGTGTTGAAGAAAATGAATAAACAGGCTTAAATAACACGCAAAGCATTCAAAGCATTTTTGTCATAAGCCGTTAATAAACCCAAGCCAATTTTATTAACAGATATTTAGCCGTTCAGGTACATAAAAAGAAAGACCAGTGGTATTATTATTCCGGCAGATACAAGCCAGGCACCCCTTCCGGTAATACCGTTTTTTCCTTTAAGTATAAATAACCCGGTAAAAGCCAATATAATCAATGATGCGGCATAAAGGTCTGAAAACCACGTCCAAAGTTTGCGTGGTGTATTATAATGCAAAAAGTTTACCTCATAAAAGATCGGTCGCCTACTGGTCTTTTCCAAAAAAGCAACCCCTGTATCAATATTATATTCAACACTGCCCTCGTGAATAAAAATACGTATTATGTTATTCCTTTCCAAATGAGTCCGGTATTGATCTTCCATGTCAACTTCTGCAAGTACCATTAATGCAATTTCTTTGTATTCCTCCGGCAAAGGACGCTTCAATTCTACCTTGAATTCTTTTTCAACTATAATATAATTGGGGTTCCATTCATGCCTGTGATTCAGTGCAATACCTGACAAACCGTAAATTATGCACATCCCAAAGAAAAAATAACCCAGATCGCGGTGTACTGCACGGTTCAATTTGCGTAGTTTCATAGAATTGTTTTTTTAAAAATTAAAAAACTCATCTCTTTAAAATATGAGCCCATTGCAAAAAGTCCAAAAATATCAGCTCCTGCGGATTTGCCCGTTGGATATTTATTTTTGCGGTTAATCAGGATTTATTAATACTACTTGATTTCAAAACTTTGCAACTCAATAAAAGTCCTTATTTCCGGATCAATTCCCAGCTCCTGCATCTTTTTAACAGCTTTTGCGGTGGTTTCGCATGCATGATCTCCGGGCTCGTGCTCATGTTCATATTCTTCCTCATGTTCAAATTCTTCCTTATGTTCATGCTCATGATCACGTCCTTCATCGTGTTTGTGCATATCCTGTTGTTCGTCTGATACAGTCAACTCACGTACTTCCGTTTTTAAAACTCCTTGAGCCAAAATATGATGCCCTTCAAAACCTGTATCAAATTTATCGGCAAATTTGCCTAACATAACCAAAATGCTGTAATCAGAATCATCTTCCTGCAAAACACGCATCTTATCACCGCTATGACGGCATAAGTGCCCTATGATACCTTCAAAGGAAATATGCTGGCCTTCATACTCCATCGGGTTGGTAACCATTTCTACAATAGTGAGTGAAAGTACGTCATCCGTTACTTCTTTTTCTTTTGGCTGTTCTGCACAGGAAAACATGAAAAATAATCCGGCTGTCAGAACATTAAAAACCATCTTTTTCATACGTAAATAATTTTATGAGTTAAACAATAGGGTGTAAATTATAACTTTGACCCTTATTAAACAAACATTTTTTGTTGCTGCAAAGTTATAATATATTTAATTTTACACTCTCCGGGGTGGGAACTTTAATTTGGTAAGATTTCATTTTATTACAAGTGTCAATTTTTTCATGCACGAGGCACAATTTTACATAAAAGAAAACGCTACCGTCATAAAATGTCTTTTATGCCCGCACAGATGCATTATTAAAGAAGGCAGATATGGCAAATGCAATGTCCGGGTCAACAGATCAGGCAGTTTATATAGCGAGAACTACGGAAGGGTAGCGGGTTTAAATTTTGATCCTGTTGAAAAGAAGCCGTTATATCACTTTTATCCGGGCTGGCAAATACAGTCAATAGGCACTTTCGGATGCAACCTGCGATGCGATTTTTGTCAGAATTACCACATGTCGCAAGCCGCCAGGCATAGTCCAATCAGTTCAAGGTTCATCAGCCCGGCGGATATTGTTGATTTAACCTTAACCAAAAAGGGGTGTTGCGGCATCTCATATACATATAACGAACCTTTCGTATGGTATGAATACATGACGGATATAGCAAAAACAGCTAAAGAGAAAGGTCTTGCCAATGCGGTGGTATCTAACGGCTATATTAATCCCGAACCACTTGATAGATTGCTTGACATTATTGACGGGTTCAATATTGACCTGAAAGCTTTTTCCGATGATTTTTACAGAAAACTGACTGGTGCCACACTAGAACCTGTAAAAACAACCCTGAAAACAATAGCCAAATACAATATTCACATTGAAATAGCTAACCTTATCATACCGGGATTAAATGATGATCCTGCAATGTTTGAAAAAATGACGGAATGGATTGCAGGCGAGCTCGGCACTGACACCCCCCTTCACATTAACAGATATTTCCCCTGTTATAAACTTAATATTGACCAGACACCCATTGAAACCATTATGAAACTAAGAAATACAGCACTGGAAAAATTAAACTTTGTATATTGCGGTAATATTTCATCATTGTATGGCGAATCAGATACTATTTGCCCGGGTTGTAAAAAAACTGTTATCAGCAGATCGGGTTATATAGTGTGTGCCGGCCAGCTTGATGAAAAAGGTTGTTGTATGAATTGTAATTATAAAATTGTTGTTTGTTGAATTAACATAAAAAAAACAGTTATGACTGAATCAGTTAGAAAGCCCGCGGTTTCAGGATTATTCTATCCTTCGGGCAGGGATGATTTGTGTAAACTGATTGAAGAGATTGAAGACAGGGAAAAAGACAATGTTGACTTTAGCTTTTCACAAAATCATATCATTGGCGGCATTGTACCACATGCAGGATATATATACTCGGGCTATCAGGCTATACATTTTTTCCTTGTCCTGCAAAATTCAAAACAGGCAGTTGATACCGTAATAATTGTAAATCCTGATCATCGTGGTTTCGGCACCGGTATTGCATTGGATAAACACCCGGTTTGGGAAACACCACTGGGACAAATAGAAGTTGACAATGAGCTTTGCGAAGCACTTGAAATCCCTGTTTCTTCAAATGCCCATAATGACGAACATTCGGGCGAGGTAATGGTTCCGTTTTTACAATACTATATGGATGACAATTTAAAAATAGCACCTGTCAGTTTGTCCGATCAATCATATGAAGCAGCCGATAACCTGGCGCATAAAATAGACAAGGCAGTAAATGAAACGGGAAAAAGAACAATTGTAATAGCTTCAAGCGATTTCTCGCATTTTATTAATCCGAATGAAGGTTATATGCTTGACAACCTTGTTTGTGAAAAGATAGATAAACTGGATGCGGAGGGTGTTTATGAAACCGTACGTAAAAATAATATTAGTGTCTGCGGATACGGTCCTATAATGACTTTAATTGAATATTCAAAACTGAAGCATCCCGACGTAAAGACAAAAATCCTTCGCAGGGGCAATTCGGGTGAAGTTTCGCCATCAGCAAAGGTTGTAAATTATATTACAACATTGTTTTTCAGTGAAAAGCCTATTAAATCAAGTTAAGCCGGGTTTGTACCTGTTTAAAGCATCAGGTTGTTTGAAGCGATGTATATATTGGCCATCAACCGTTTTGCATGGCAATAGTATGAAAGTTATCCGGAAAGGCAGTTTTGCAGGTTGTATATTGGATCCAAAAAACCGGCGTAATGTTTTGTATTTCAATGTTATTTTCTCATATCTCTTTGCCTGCGGCGCATTTCACGGAACAGCCGGCGATTGAAGTCTTTTTCAGCTTCGTATAACAATGCTACTTTTGTTACCGGTAATATCTCAAGAAATTTCTCATTGTATTTTCTTTTTAACTTTGCTGTTTCTTCAAGCCTGCTGATTTCACATTCAACATATTTTGCAGCTTCTTCTTCGGTAAAATCAGCTACACTCTTTTCCTGCTTCATTTCACGCGCATGTTTTGTCCTTAATTCTTTCAGCTCTTTCTGATATTGATTATAAACAGGCCAGAATTGCTGTGCTTCTTCCGTGGTCAATGATAGTCTTTCCGTGATAAATGCAACTTTCATTGATCTTATCCTTTCCTGGTGTTCCTCATCATGATGCTTGCCAGCTAAGGGCTGGGCAATACAGGGAACAACTGCCAAAGATAAAATTGTAAAAATAATTACCCGTATCGATTGTTTGCTCTTCATATCTGTATATATTTTTAATGTTATGTTATTTTATTTACAAAGTTATTTAATCAATATCAGCCATATCATCAGGTAAGTATTGGTAAAGATACATATATTCCAAAAGGTATTCCATGTAAGGATCATCTTCCGTAACTTCTCCCCATAATGCCATTTGCAAGGAGGCATCAACCGATTCCAGGTATTCACCTTCTTCTGATATCAGGATATCATAATAATGTGCTTCATCATAAGCGGCAAGATAAGAAAAGTATGATTCAAAATGCTCATTATCTATCCCTGCAAAGTCATTGATCCCATCTTTATGTGTTAAAAACAAAACTGATATTCCTAAAAATATTAATATTGCCAATGCTCCGGCATAAGCCATAATCCGCTGAGCTGAATAGCCTAAAACCGTGCGGTGGCTTTTCTTTATACGGCTGTTTTTTAGCTGCTCTACCGCTTCAGGCAACCCGGCAAAATAATCTTCCGGCACCTCAAAAGGATTATCCTTTGATGCTTTGGATATGCCGGGAACTTTGTCCATCAACTCTTTTTTTATTATGCCAGGCTTTTCTTTTTTCATAGACAGTAACCAGTTTTTATTAGTTAGATTAAAAATAATCAAAAATGTTTAATCGTTGATTAAAAATTCTTCCACTTTTTTTGCTGCAATATGATACGATGCTTTTAATGCGCCGGTTGATGTTCCCAATATTTCCGACATATCTTCATATTTCATCTCATCGTAATAACGCAAATTAAAAATTATTCTTTGCTTTTCGGGTAATTTCAATATGGCCTTTTGCAATTTTTTTTGGATCTCATCACCTTTAAAATATTGATCGGTTTCAAGCTTATCGGATAATATAGCTTCAACATCAACCAGGGGTATAAAAAAACGTCTTTGTTTCTTCTTCAAAAAAGATAATGCTTCGTTTGTGGCAATCCTGTAAAGCCATGTGTACATTTTTGAATCTCCCCTGAATGTTCCGATATTTTCCCACACTTTCAAAAACACATTTTGCACAACATCATTCGAGTCTTCGTGATCAATCAAAAGCCGTCGTACATGCCAGTATATATTTTTCTGATACTTGCGCATGATGAGATTAAAAGCATAATCCGGATTACCGGTATGAAACATTTCCAGCAACTCATTGTCATCAAGATGGTCCATACAGTTTCAATAAAACTTACCGCAGCACAACACTGCAATCAAATTTGGGCTAAAGTTTGTTTTTATCACTATTGTCCGGTTAAAATATTTTAAAACTTATGAAACCCCAATGTTTTTTAAAACACAAACGCAACCTTAACAAAGTCAGCAACATTTTGGATTACACCATATCTGAAAAAATATATTTTTATAATGAATATCAATATAAATAAATTCTTGGTTAAAGTTCACGGTTTTGAAGGTACGCATTCCGGAAAATTCTTCAAACTCTATTTCCTGGTAATTACTTTCCTTGCGGCATCAGCGACATTTTGCGCATTGAGCCCAAATTTATCCATCAACTCGCCGGGTTTGCCGCTTTCTCCAAACACATCTTTTATACCGATCATTTCGAGGGGTTGAGGACGCTTACCGGTCAGCAGTCGTGCAATACTTTCGCCCATTCCGCCATTGATCTGATGTTCCTCAGCAGTGACGCCACATCCGGTTTTCTTTATTGAATTTATGACAACCTGGCTGTCTAAAGGTTTAATGGTGTGGATATTTATTATTTCAGCACTTATTCCTTTTTCATTGAGTATTTTGGCTGCTTGAAGGGCTTGCCATACTAAATGGCCGGTGGCAAAAACAGATACATCATTGCCTTCAATAAGTATGTCGGCCTTGCCGATTATAAATTTTTGGTCTTCAGAAGTGAAATTCGGCACTTTAGGCCTCCCAAACCGCAGATAGACAGGCCCTTTATGCCTGGCAACTGCAAGGGTAGCGGCTTTTGTCTGGTTAAAATCGCACGGGCTTATTACAGTCATATTAGGCAACATCTTCATCATGCCTATATCTTCCAACATTTGGTGTGTAGCGCCGTCTTCACCAAGGGTGATGCCTGCATGTGATGCACATATTTTAACGTTTTTTTCCGAGTATGCTATGCATTGGCGTACCTGGTCATAAACACGTCCTGTGGCGAAGTTGGCGAAAGTGCCTGCAAAAGGTATCTTGCCTCCAATGGTCAAACCTGCAGCAATACCCATCATGTTGGCTTCAGCTATCCCCGTTTGAAAAAACCTGCCGGGAAAATGGTTCTTAAAATTATCCATCTTTAATGAACCTGTCAGATCGGCACACAGGGCAACAACCTCCGGATTGGTCTTCCCCAGTTCAAATAAACCTTCTCCAAATCCCGACCTGGTATCTTTCTTCTCTTTACATATATAGTTTTGCATCTTACTGTTAATAGTTATGGTTTTTCTTTAACTCATATTTTTATCTGACATGAATTGTTTTTGCAATTCCCGATTCAACTACAAAAGGCTTAACAATGGTATGATATGTAGCAGTGGCGCCTCTTGAGCGGAAAACAACCCGATAATTGCCCGGCATAAGGTTAAGTATTTCATTTTTGACATTCTCTTTGAGCCTGTACACAAGCTCAAGCCCATCATCGGTTTCTTTCAGCACCATACCATAACCGTTTGAAAGCAATCTGATCGAAGCAACACCCGGCTGCGGAAGCTCAACTGTTGTTACATGATTTTGTTCAATCTCAACATCTTCAATAATAATTCTTGGCAATGAATGTATTTCAAGGTCATAATTCCCTGTAAGGTATTTCTTAGGAACATCGGTTGTGCTTTGAACATTCAGAGTAACCATAGATCCTGCCTTTCTTACGATAACCGGATAATCAACAGGAGTCCTGCCGCCTACGACTACTTCAAGACTTCCCCGGGGTGTTTCAGCAGCGATAATATTATGTTTTCCGGGAGTGACACTTATATCGTTAACTTTTACCGGTGGCATTGTATGTACCACCATATCGTAATTATATGCTGTGCTTAAAAAGTATAGAGTATCAGGCAGTCCCCTGTGATTCATTGTGTGCACAACATTTTTTTTAATTTCACCTGTATCCGGGTCGTAAAAAGTAACAGGAATATTGGATTCTGTGGGGTTGCCATATATGTCGAGCAGGTTGATCTGGGCAGTTGTGGCTTTAAGTGCCTGGCTTATGGCTATATTAAGACTTGCTCTGAACTGGTCTTCATTTCTGGCATCAAAATATTCTCCCACACATTCAAACTCTTTGCTGAAATCTCTGCCGACTCCAATTATAAAAGGCCTAAGGAAGATTCCTTTTTTTTGCAGTCTTTGGGAAACTTCACATGGGTCGCCGCCGCATCTTTCAATCCCATCGGTTATCAGGATGATAATATTCCTGCAATCATCGCAGGGAGGGAAATCATCTTTTGCCGCCTCCAGTGAACCTGCTATTGGCGTTGTACCCCTTGGGGTTATTTCCCTGATGGTGCGTATAATCCTGGTTGCATTACCGTCCCAGAAACCCACCTCCAGTTTGGTATCATCGCAGTCTTGCGGCGTATGATGGCTCTGGTGACCAAATACGCGCAAAGCCATCTGAACATGAGGAACGTGTCTAAGACTATCAACAATATCTATAAGAAGGTCTTTAGCTACTGCAATTCGTGTATCGGTATGCCACATTGCATGCATGCTTTGTGATGCATCAAATACAAATAATATACGTGTTAATGGAGGATCATCATCATCCTTAATACCCGCATTTGCAGGCATATCAGTTATATAAAAAATAATGAAGGCCAAAAATATTTTATTAATAACAGAGCTTTTCATTTTGAATTGATATTTTGCTTTATAACTAAACGCTCCAAAATTCAGAAATTGTTTAGAAATTCCGAATTCAATAATCACCCAGTGTTTCCTCAAAATTGGCTATTGCCTTTTTAAATTGTTCTTCGTTTGGCGGTTTGCCGTGCCATTCGTGGGTTCCTTCCATAAAGTCAACGCCATAACCCATTTCAGTTTGCATAAGAATGACAACAGGTTTTTCTTGTCCTGTTTTTTCTATAGCTTTTGGCATTGTTTTTATAATATCTTCCATATCATTGCCATTCATTTCCAGCACTATCCATCCAAAAGCTTTCCACTTGGCTTTCAGGCTTCCCAGCGGCATCACTTCATTGCATGGCCCGTCGATTTGTTGCCCGTTATAGTCGATTATGCCTATTATGTTATCAACATTTTTTCCTGCGGCAAACATGGCGGCTTCCCATATTTGCCCTTCCTGCTGTTCGCCATCACCCATCAGGCAATATACCAGCCTGTTATCATTGTTCAGCTTTTTTGCCAGTGCTGCACCAATAGCAACACTCAATCCCTGCCCCAGCGAACCCGAAGCTACCCTGACGCCCGGCAAGCCCTCTTTTGTCGAAGGATGCCCCTGAAGCCGGGTATCTATATGGCGAAATGTGGCAAGCTCTTTTACAGGAAAATATCCCGAACGTGCAAGAACACTAAACCACGCTGCTGACAAATGACCGTTGGAAAGAAAAAATAAATCCTCACCACTGCCATTCATGGTAAAACCGGCAGGACTATGTTTTAAAATTTTAAAATAAAGAGCAGTAAAAATATCGGCACAACCCAAAGCACCACCCGGATGGCCCGATTGTGCCGTAAAAATCATGCGCAAAATATCCCTGCGTACTTGTGGCGCAATATGCTTTAAATCAATTATCTCTGACATTATGTTTAATTTTTTTAAAAACAAATTTATAAAAAATCAAGTTTGTTGCAGATTGATTTATTAATAGTTACTAACAAATGATGTGGCCATGATCTGAATAAGAGAATTGCCAACTTTTAAACCGTATCAGATTTTGTATATTTTAGTGTTTAAAACAGGCATTATGATAGAAAGAGTGCTATGTTGATTATAGATATAATTAGTTATTTTTAAAATTTATTGGTTTTTTTTTAGAATATCTTGTTATTAATAAAAAATTATTATTACTTTTGTAACGAGTTAATTTTTTAGCTCATGGTTAAGGTTAATTGGGTTAACCATGCCGTCAGCCTGAAAAAGCTGGCGGCTTTTTTGTTGGCAGAAAAATTGAATCAGGGTTTGATTTTAGTGTAAAAACCAAAAACGCAATCAATCATTAACTGACTAATTGTGTTTATACCAGCTGTATGAAAGGGACGACGCGGGTTGATTATTTATCCCTTCGCTCGTATTAAAAACGATATTAAAAACTTATTAACAGCCGATTTATTATTTGAAGAAATTGATTATGTTTGTATTAAAAATATGACTCAGTCATATTTTTTTAAGTTTAAGACAACGGGGAAAGCATGATTTTGTCATATATATAGACAAGTTGCATTGGTAGCAAATTAACTGCAAATGAAACAAAAAAATATTTTTTCAATCTTTATCTTTTTAACATTCTTGACATCTGCTGTTTATGGGCAAACCAATAAGCTGGATTCATTGCGTAATGAACTTGGTAAAGCAAAAAATGATTCTGTTATCTGTGATATTTACCTTGAAATTGGCCTTATTTTTGAAACTGAAAACCCTGATTCAGTATTGGTTTATTATAATAAATGCCTGGAATTGGCAATAAAAAAAGGGATAAAACAAAAACAAGCCAGGGCACTCCGTTATATCGGAATTTTTTATAGTGGAAGAGCTAACTATGAGAAGGCTGAAGAATATTACCATAAGTCACTAACAATTAAAAGAGAAATTGGTGATATGAAAGGCATTTCAAGTTGTTACAACAATTTCGGCAATATTTATTACGAAAAAAGCAAATACAATACCGCTATTGATTACCATTTAAAATCTTTAGAAATTTGTAAAGAATTGAACGATACAATGGGAATGGCTGCCAGTTATAACAATCTTGGCAATGTTTATTATCAAATGGGCGATAACAAAAAAACTATCAGATATTATTTGAAAACATTAAGAATTTATGAAGAATCTGATAATGAAGAGGGGATGGCTGTTAGTTATAATAATCTCGGCACCATTTACTACCAATTGGGAGATTACGAAAAAACTATCGGATATTTTTTAAAATCATTAAAAATAAATGAAAAGTTAGGTAAAAAAAGAAGTGTTGCCAACTCTTACAACAATATCGGCAGTGTTTACTTTGTCAGGGGTAATTTCAACGAAGCTATCAGATATTATCAAAAATCGCTGGAAATCAGAAAAGAGTTAGATGATAAATCGGGCATTTCAGCTAGTTACAACAACCTGGCCAGCGCATACCGCAGACAAGGAAACAATAAAATAGCTTTGGAATATTACTTCAAATCTTTAAAAATCAATGAAGAGTTAGGTCATAAAGCAGCAATTTCCAGGAATTACAACAATATTGGTATTGTTCACCAGTATGAGAAAAATTATGATAAGGCAATTGAATTTTATAAAAAAGCATTAGAAGTAAATGAGGAATTAGGTAATAAGAGAGGTGTAGCCACCTCATTAAAAAATATTGGTACAATATATCGTATTAAAGAGCTCTTTAATGAGGCACTGCATTATTATCAAAGATCTTTGGAGATGGCACAAGAAGCAGGTGATAAAAAAATGAAGGCTACTGTTTTCCACGGTATTGGCGTACTATATACCCAATATGGTCGAAAGGTACATTTAGATGATAATATTATTTTATCCGGGGAATACTACGATGAGGCTATTAAATATTTTCGAAAATCATTGAATATATACAAGGAAATCGGCACCAAGGATCCGCTGGCACAAACCAAAAGCAACATTGCTCTTTTGCATACCTATATTGCAGATTCAGCAATAGGACCGGAGCGCGAAGCCAATCTCTTGAAAGCTATAGAGCAAGGCAATAAGGCTTATAATATTGCTCTTGAGATTGGATCACTGTATATTCAAAATGAAGTTGCAGGACACCTTATGCAAGCAAATAAAAAAATCGGAAGATATATAGAAGCCCTTAAATATGCCGATATTTATATTTCCACAAGCGACAGCCTGTTCAACGAAGAAAAAACCAAAGCGTTAACAGAGATGCAAACCCGTTACGAAGCTGAGAAAAAGCAACAGGAGATCGAAAAGCAACAACTTATTATAGAAAAAAAAGAGGCAGATAACAAACGACAACGCACTCAAAGAAATTTTTTTATCGCCGGGTCAACTTTGATGGCGTTATTAGTCTTAATTGTATTTATAGGCTATCAGCAAAAAAAACGAATCAATAAATTAATCACCGAAAAAAATGTCTTGCTTAAGCAAGCTAACGAAGAAATCAGTGAACAGAAAGATGAGATTATGACCCAGCATGATATGGTTATATCTCAAAAACATCACATCGAACAGCAAAAACAACAAATTACCGACTCCATAAATTATGCAAAACTATTACAAACAGCTGTATTTCCATCAAGTGAGCACATAAAAAGCGCACTGGGAGAACATTTTATTCTTTTTAAACCCAAAGAGATAGTATCCGGCGACTTCTATTGGTTAACACAAGTAAACAAATTAGTGGTTTTTGCCGTAGCAGATTGTACGGGACATGGCGTACCGGGTGCTTTTATGAGTATGCTTGGACTTTCTTTCCTGAAAGAAATTGTTGGCAAAAAAGAAATTACAAGGCCTGATGAAATATTAAACAACCTTAGAGAATATATAATTGAAGCATTACAGCAAAAAGGACGGTACGGTGATCAAAATGAAGGTATGGATATGTCCCTTTGTGTGTTGGATAAAACCAACAACCAACTGTTTTTTGCCGGAGCGAAAAATCCTCTTTTAGTTGTTACAAACTCTAATAAACTTAAAATTATTGCCCCGGACAAACAGCCCATTGCCATTCACAAAAAAATGAAACCTTTTACCAACCGGCAAATACAGCTCGAAAAAGGGTATGTTATCTATTTGGCTACCGATGGTTATCAAGACCAGTTTGGCGGACAACAACACAACAGGTTCCAAAGCAAAAATTTCAGAAATTTACTTGTAAAAATAGCAGACAAGCCTATGGAAGAACAAAAAGATATATTAAACAATACGTTTGAAGAATGGAAAGGTGAAAACGAGCAGTTGGATGATGTTACTGTTTTGGGTATTAAAATATAAACTCCGTTGCTATAATGATTATGATATTTTATTATTTATGGGAATTATTGAGTTAGAAAAAAGGAAGATTTTATATAAGGAAACTCTGCTATGCTATCAATGTGCAAAGTGTTCGAGTGGGTGCCCGTTAGTAGAAGAGATGGACATGTTACCGCATGTTATAATTCATTTGGCCTCTTTGGGATTGGAAAGATCTGTGCTGAATTCCGAAACCATATGGATTTGTGCCAGCTGTTACGCATGTGCTGTTAAATGTCCTAATGATATTGAAATTCCCAACATTATGAACCGGCTTAAACAAATGGCTGCAGATGAAGGCTTTGAACCTAAAAGGAAGGATGTCTATAAATTCCATAAGGTCTTTACAGACGATATTTTGAGACGGGGGAAGGTTCATGAACTGAGAATTATGATTGAATATAATTTAAGACTTGGGAAGCTATTCAAAAATGCAATGTTAGCACCCAAAATGCTTTTCAAGAACAAACTGCATTTTATCCCCCCAAAAGCGGTAAAAGGCTTTCGCAAATGGGTTAAGAAAACCTCCTGAAGGGATCATAGACCGGGTAAACACTTTACGCTTAACTGGAAACTATTTTTAGACAAAAAAACCTTTATATGGAAAAGGATAATATTGCATTGTATCCTGGTTGTAGCCTGGAAACCAGCTCATCTCACTACCTGAAGAGTCTCAGAACTGTATTCAGTGTTTTGGGCATACCTTTCAGGATAATGGATGGCTGGAATTGTTGCGGTGCTACATCAGTAAAATCAATAGACTATGACCTCAACTTGCAGCTAAATCATAAAAACCTGGCTTTAGCCGAAGAACAAGGCATTAAAGAACTGGTAGTACCATGTGCATCATGCTACCATAGATTGGCAGATGCCGAATATACGCTTAATAAAGATGAGAAGTTAAGAACAGAATTAAACGGTAAAAATGATTTTACCTATAAAAGGCAGGTCAAAGTCAGGAATATCCTGGATTTTTTTGTGAATGTAGTTGGCCTTGATCTTATTTCCAAAAATGTTAAAAAGCCACTATCCGGGCTAACTGTTGCTTGTTATTATGGATGCCTTAACACCCGTGTACCCCCGGAACAATCCTTTGATACAGGTGAGTACCCTATGACCATGGATATGATAGTCAAAGCACTTGGGGCAAATGTTATTGACTGGTCTTATAAAACTGATTGTTGCGGTGCAAGTTTGTTTATAACCGTAAATTCAATTGCAGAAAAACTGGTTGGCAAAATATTGAAAGACGCCGGCTTAAGAAGAGTGGATTGTGTTACCGTATCATGTCCTATGTGTCAGACCAACCTGGATACAAAACAAAAAACAATCAGAAGCAAGAATTCAATTGAACGGCCCTTACCAGTGCCTTTTATCACACAATTAATGGGTTTGGCATTTGGCTGTAACCCAAAAGATCTGGGACTTAACAAGAATTTTGTCCCGCTAAAATCAATTCTTTCTTCTTGTTCAGTAGTTAAAAATGAAGACGAATAGTTGTCAAAATAAAAAGGAACTTAATTATAATGTATAATAAGCAAATCGGTTCGGTGTTAGTTATTGGTGGTGGTATTGCAGGAATGCAAGCCGCTATTGACAGCGCAGAAATGGGTTATAAAGTATATCTGCTGGAAAAAGAACCGGCCATTGGTGGTAATATGGCAAAACTTGACAAAACGTTTCCCACCA
>PWZB01000157.1 GCA_003567625.1 Bacteroidales bacterium
ATTAATGGCAAAGTAAAGAAAACCCTCAAAACCAAATTTATAATATGAAAAAAACCACTATTCTTTTAGCAACACTATTATTATCAACATTGCAAGTCATCAGTCAAGACCGCATCACCGGTCATAACTTTGCCACCCGTTCGGAGGTTATTTCACAGAACGGTATGTCAGCTACGAGCCATCCGCTGGCAACCCAGATCGCACTTGATATCCTTAAGCAGGGAGGCAGTGCCGTTGATGCTGCTATAGCGGCAAATGCCGCACTGGGGTTGATGGAACCCACAGGCTGCGGCATTGGAGGCGACCTGTTTGCGATAATCCGGGACGCTGAAAGCAAACAGCTGCACGGCCTCAACGCCAGTGGCAAATCGCCAAAAAACCTGGATATTGATTATTTCCTCGAAAACGGTTATGAATACATACCTCAGCGCGGTGCACTGTCGGTCAGTGTGCCGGGAACAGTCGACGGATGGTTTGAAATGCACAAAAAGTTCGGAAAAATCAGCATGGAAGACATTTTAAAACCGTCAATTGAATATGCCCGCAACGGATTCCCTGTTACAGAACTCATTGCCTACTACCTTGAACGTTCGGCACCTATACTGCAGGGCTTTCCAAACTTTAAAGAAACATACATGGCTGACGGGCAAATGCCGGCTAAGGGAGAAATATTCCGCAACCCTTACCTTGCCAACACCTACGAAACAATAGCCCGTGAAGGCAGGGACGCCTTTTACAAAGGTGATATCGCCAGGACAATAGAAGCATATATCAAAGAAAACGGTGGCTTCCTAAGCTATGAAGACATGGCAGCACATAAAAGCGAGTGGATCAACCCCGTATCTGCCAACTATCGCGGATATGATGTGTGGCAACTGCCTCCCAACGGACAGGGAATTGCCGTTTTGCAAATATTGAATATTCTTGAAGGATATGATATCGCTTCAATGGGATTATACAGCCCCGAATACATTCACCTGTTTGTTGAAGCCAAAAAGCTTGCTTTCGAAGATCGCGCAATATATTATGCCGATATGGACTTCAGCCCCGTGCCCGTTGAAAGGCTGATATCCAAAGAATATGCAGCCGAAAGGCGTGAGCTGATTAACCCTGATCGTGCTGCACGTCAATACGATCCCGGCATACCCGAATCACCCAACACTATCTACCTGACGGTAGCCGACAAAGACGGCAACATGGTCTCATTAATACAAAGCAACTACCGAGGCATGGGTAGCGGAATGACACCGCCTGAACTTGGCTTTGTAATTCAAAACCGCGGCGAAGGATTTACGCTTAAGCCTGACCGATTCAACACATACGAGCCTGGCAAAAGACCGTTTCATACTATCATTCCGGGATTCATAACCAAAGATGATAAACCATACATGAGCTTTGGAGTAATGGGAGGAGCAATGCAACCACAAGGACATGCACAGATAGTTGTGAACATGATTGATTTCGGCATGAACCTGCAGGAAGCCGGAGATGCTCCAAGAATACAGCATAGCGGATCATCACAACCAACAGGACAGCAAATGTCAGACGGAGGAGTAGTAAGGCTGGAGACAGGATTCCCCTACGAAACAATAAGGGAGCTTATGAAAAAAGGCCATAAAATTGAATGGGCTGTAGGTCCATTCGGCGGCTACCAGGCTATAATGTGGGACCCTGTTAATGAAACATATTACGGAGCATCAGAGTCAAGAAAGGACGGACAGGCAGCAGGGTATTGAAATCGAAAGATCATGCCCTGATTATTGAAAAAAAATCAAATGCAAGGTAAATAAAGGGCTTTGGCATGCATCACAAACAAAAACAAATTGGCGGAATTCGAAATCAGCAACAACAAGGTTATTTCCCATATTGCACCAGATGTACGGAATTTTATCCGCCATAAGGCTTTATCTTTTCCTGAGTAAGTAAGCGAACCGCAAACCTCCCTTTTAACAACTACTTGTTTAGATAGCTGAGCTGCTGAAAAATAGTTTATAATATTTGTAGAATAAAAGTTGTTCAAAAAGTAAAATCAAAAACGATCAAAATAAAAAAAGTATTACCTTTGTTATTTGCAATATAATGAGCCGGATAATAAGCCGGTCGCTTCAAGAATATGTCAACAGCGTTAGTTTGACAAATTCAGTTCACGGTTAAATGGTCCGGATATTGTCAATACCGAATACAAAATCAATATTGCTCAATATACCAATGTATTAATGTAATAAAGAGTTAAAGTTTTGATAGCTTAAATCGTTTAATCGTTGATTCGCTTATTCATAGTTTATTGTTAATTAGATAATTAGTAATTAGTAAATTCGTAGAATATTCGGAATTCGACACAATAATTATTCGTAATTCGACACAATTTATTATTTGTTATTCGAGAATATCATGACTTTAAACACATTTTATAAGCGTGAAAAAAGTAAGCATGTAAATATAATAAAAACATTATTTGAAGTTTTTAACCTTATCGGTTCAATCAAAAAACATTTGCTGAAACTATTTTTTCAAGACAATAAGAAGGTAATAATCCTTTTATAATACATGCAGCGGCAATTATTAACACAACTTTTATTAAAATGAAGCGATTGATTTTTTTATTGGTTTTTATTACGGCATACACAGGCAATTTATTTTCTCAGCTTCCCGAAAGCTGGAATGCTCATTTTTCAAAAATCTATTCCGTTACATTCAGTCCTGATGGCAAGTATCTTCTTTCGGGTTGTTATGATGGTGTTATAATGGTATGGGATGTAAGTAATGGCGAAATAGTCAATGAGATTTTCGCCCATGTAGATGCCATAAATGATATTGGTTTTACATCTGACGGCAAAAAACTATTAACTGTGAGCAGTGATGCGCAGGTTAAGATATGGGATTTCGAGACAGGTGATTTAATAATAAATGCACCGGCACATAGTGGCGGGGCAAATTCACTTTCAGTAAGTCCTGATGCGGATGAATTTATGACTGTCGGCAATGATAAAAGATTCAGGATCTGGGAAATACCTACATTGAGAAGGTTGGAAGAGGATGTTGTTCACGCTTCAAATGTATATGACTGTACTTTTAGCCCTGACGGCTCAAATATGATCACTGTAGGGCAGGATTCGCATATCAAGGTATTGCAAAGAATACGGGGAGAGCTGCTGACCACACTCAGAGGTCACGATGATCAAGTCAGGGCTGTTCAATATAATCATGATGGACGATTCCTAGTTACTGCCGGTTACGATAAAATAGTGAAAGTATGGGATATAAGAACACGCAGGGAAAGACACTCACTCAGAGGCCATATTGAACATATCTATGCAATCGATTTTCTTCCAAACAGCAATATTTTAGCCTCAGCAGGAGATGATCAGTACATAATTATATGGAATATTCCGACAGGCGAAAGATTGAAAACTTTTCCCACATATATCTCCACCCGGGCAATAGCTTTTTCTCCCGACGGTAAAATGCTGGTTTTCGGAGATGAAAAAGGAAATCTTAATATTATTGATACAAGCGAGTTCGTTGATTAATTATGTAAAAACTTGTATTTTGTTATGACATTTTTATCAAATTTGCGTTTCAAATACGGAGCACACTATAAAAAGTGCGAAAATATTGATGAACCCCACGGGTAAAATACTTTTTAGAACGGGTCAATATATCAATTAACAATCAAAATAAAACTGCTTTATCTTTTTCCATGGCAATAATTGGTGAAATAATCAAAAAGGCAATTGAGCTGTCAAATAATATAATAGACACCCCTGATCCTGTATCAGCCCAGCAAAAAGTGCTTTTCGAATTACTTAACAAATCACAGGACACATCATTTGGCAAAGCACACAAATTCGCAGAAATATTATCCAATAAAGATACTCACAGATCATTTGCATCACAGGTGCCCTGTTACGATTATGACAGGATTTACAGTGAATGGTGGAAAGATGTGTATAAAGGAGAGAAAAATATAACCTGGCCCGGGAAGCCTGATTTTTTTGCATTAAGCAGCGGCACTACCAGCACTACCAAATACATTCCCGTTACCGACGATATGCTCATCTCTATAAGGAATGCCGGCATAAGACAGCTATTAAGCATTGCCGAGTTTGACCTGCCTTCGCCATTTTTCGAAACCGAAATACTTATGCTTGGCAGCAGCACTGATCTGAAAGAGGTAAACGGACACCTCGAAGGGGAAATAAGCGGTATCGGAGCTTATAATATACCTTTTTGGTTCAGAAGATTCTATAAGCCAGGCACTAAAATATCATCCATCAACAACTGGGATGAGAGAATCAGGCAAATAGCCATAAAAGCCCCTGAATGGGATATTGGCGGCTTATCAGGAATGCCATCATGGATTGAGCTGATGCTGAAAAAAGTAATTGAATATAACGGACTGAAAAACATTCATGAAATATGGCCAAACCTAGAAGTATATACATCGGGTGGAGTAAATTTCGAACCATACAGGAAAAGCTTCGAAAAGATACTTGGCAGACCAATAATCATACTGGATACATACCTTGCATCTGAAGGTTA
>PWZB01000134.1 GCA_003567625.1 Bacteroidales bacterium
GGCAGTCACCAGTCGGCTCTGTCAACCCCTATTTGTTACCCGTCACCCGTTACCCGTCACACGTTACCCGTCACCCGTTACCCGTCACCCGTTACCCGTCACCCGTTACCCGTCACCCGTTACCCTAAACTATGAATAAATCAAGTTAATAACCAGCTTGTTTTTAAAAATAAATTTTCCCGGCCGGAATTTTAATAAAGCGATATAATTGTTTTTACTGTGCGAAAATAATAATTATTAACAGTCAAAAAAATTATAGTTTTGTAAAAGATTTAATTAAATATATTTTTTTTATAACAAAAACCGAATAAATAAAAGTGAAAAAAATAGGTGTATTGGGTGCAGGTCATTTAGGTAAAATTCATATAAAATGTATAAAAGAATCGGAAAAATTTGAATTGGTCGGCTTTTATGACCCAAACAAAAAAAATGCTTCAGAAGTAGAGTCAAAATTTAAAGTACAACGTTTCAATACTCCTGATGATTTAATTAAAGCGACAGAGATAGTAGATATTGTAACTCCGACTGTATCTCATTTTGAATCGGCTTCTATGGCTTTAAAGAACTTTAAACATGTTTTTATAGAGAAGCCTCTTACGACAACATTGACTGAAGCGAAAAAATTGATCGAACTTGCCAAGGAAGCAGGAGTGAAAGTTCAGGTCGGTCATGTTGAGAGATTTAACCCGGCATTTATTGCGGCACAGCCATATTTTAACAATCCCATGTTTATTGAAGCTCACAGGCTTTCACACTTTAATCCGAGGGGAACCGATGTGCCTGTTATTCTTGATCTTATGATACACGATATTGATATAATTCTAAGCGTTGTCGATTCGACAATAAAAAAACTTAACGCAAGCGGTGTATCTGTAGTTTCAGATACACCTGACATTGCAAATGCCAGAATTGAGTTTAACAACGGTTGTGTGGCAAACCTTACGGCGAGCCGTATTTCTATGAAAAATATGCGTAAATCAAGGTTTTTTCAAAAAGACAGCTATTTAGCTGTTGATTTTCTTAATAAAGAAACCCAGGTTATAAGAATGAAGGATTTTGAAGGAGAACCCAATCCTTTGGATGTAGTGCTTGATCTTGGAAAAGGAAAACAAAAAAAACATATTTTAATTGACAAACCGGAAATTCAACCTATAAATGCCATAAAAACCGAACTTGAAACTTTCCACAACTCAATCGAAACAAATACCGAACCTCTTGTTACAATTATAGACGGATATAATTCGTTAGACCTGGCTTATAAAATTATGGACAGGATTAAAAGCAACATACCGTCATACCTTTGACTATTTTTTATGTCTTGTTATAGCTACATTAATAATAAATCTTTAAGCAATAAGTATTTTTTGGTTTTTTTGCCTGATAACAATAATAAAATAAAACAATCGTTTTTGTTTTATCCAATTAATCTGCTGTTTTTATTTTTATTATCTTTTGTCTGTAAAAAAAAATCAAGTTTCTGCATTATAAGTGCTAATAGAGAATTATTTCTTTTTCATTAAGCAAAAATTACTTATTATTTTTTTGAACAGATATGATTAATAATTTTGATGCGGAAAAAACCAAGCATGCATGGTTTAAATTGTTTTGTATTAAAGAGATTTAAAATTTTTGGTATAAGATAAAAAACCATGTAAAGTACACTAATAAAAGACCAAAGCAGCCGGATGGATAAAAAGTTACAACGATTCCAGGTGTTGAAATATGTAATAGCAGATTTTGTCGCTGCTTTTATGGCATGGTTTATATTTATCAGTTACAGGAAGGTAAATAATGATTTTGGTTTTTCGCAAATAAAGGAACAGATTATTATAGATGATTATCTGGCTGTTGGTCTGATAATAATTCCGGTTTTCTGGTTATTATTATACTTAGCGACAGGTTCTTACAAACGTGTTTTACGCAGGTCGAGGTTAGCCGAATTTGGTCAGACTCTTTTTATTTCTTTAATTGGAGTTTTGATCATTTTTTTTGTTGTACTTTTAGATACTGAAGTTCAAGCCAGCAGAAATTATTATCATTCGTTTTTGATGTTGTTTATCTTTCATGCATCACTAACTTCGATTTTCAGGTTTATTCTTTCCTCTAGGGCTGCTCACAAAATCCATAACAGGATCATTGGTTTCAACACATTAATTGTTGGAAGTCAAAAAAAGGCTATATCTATTTTTGAAGAAATTGAATCCCAGGTCAAGTCGTCCGGGCACAAATTTGTGGGTTTTGTAAATGTTTCACCAAATGAGAAATTATTACTCAAGGAACATTTATCACATCTTGGCGAATTTAAAGATGTAAAATCAATAATAGAAAAGTATCAGGTAGAAGATGTTATAATAGCCATTGAATCTCGTGAACATAAGAAAATAAACAAAATTCTTGCCGATCTTTATGAAACTGACGTAGTGATAAAAGTTATTCCCGAGATGCACGACATTCTTCTCGGGTCAGTAAAGATGACATCTATTTTTGATGCACCGCTCATTCAGATTCAACAGGGCCTCATGCCTCCCTGGCAGCAAACCATCAAAAGGTTTATA
This sequence comes from Bacteroidales bacterium, assembly GCA_003567625.1. GTDB lineage: Bacteria > Bacteroidota > Bacteroidia > Bacteroidales > UBA7960 > PUKZ01. The sequence continues at coordinate 2,556 of PWZB01000134.1, forward strand.
GATATATCCGCATCTATTTTTTGTTTTATAGTACTAGCTCCTGTATTTTTGATAACAGCAATAGGAGTGAAGTTGTCTTCTCCCGGGCCCGTGATTTATTCTCACGAACGTATAGGTTTGAATGGTAAGCCCTTTATGATGCATAAGTTTCGTTCCATGTATGTTGATGCCGAGAAAAAAGGCCCGCAATTGTCCTGCGAAAATGATCCCCGAATAACACCTTTCGGAAGATTTATGAGAAAAGTCAGGCTTGATGAAATACCCCAATTTTACAATGTGTTATTGGGTAATATGTCATTAGTCGGGCCACGACCTGAACGTCAATACTATATTAATCAAATCGTTAAAAAAGCACCACACTATAAACTGCTTCAGAAAATAAAACCGGGAATAACATCATGGGGGCAGGTAAAGTTTGGATATGCCGAAAATGTTAAAGAGATGATAGAAAGAATGAAATATGACCTTCTTTACCTGGAGAACATGTCTCTTGTAATAGATTTTAAAATTCTTATATATACTGTTCTGATAATACTTCAGGGAAGGGGAAAATAATGTCAAAATATTCTTGTTGTAAGACCTGAATTGTGAATTTTTTATCGGGCATTCTTTCGAATCATATTACGCCTGCTTCAATCAACATAATGATATGTTCTATCATTTTATCTTCACCCTGCGGGTCATATTTGGTACGCAGGTCATAGCCAAATAGCCGTCCCATGGATTGCCAGAAAAAAGCATGAAACATACCCCTGAAGTCTATGAGTATATCATAGGAAGTGTGCTGCGTTTCGCGATCTATTAGTTTTAACAGTATCAAACCCTGTGAAAATGTCAGCTTTCGCAAGTCATCTTCAAACTGGTCGCGAAGCTCGTCTTCAATCCGCTTCATCATGAGGCGTTGCTCAACATCGCTTTCTATTTCTTCAAGCTTTTGACTATATTCCCTGAACTTTATTCCGGCCAGCCTGGCATAGGGATAAACGACTTTAACATTACGTACAAGCCGGTTGTACCTTCTTTCATCTCTCCGGCTTTCAAAAACTATGGGAGCAACAATCAGAATCTCAGGAAGTTTGATAATCGGAACGGTATCCCCATCAATTATCCTTGCAAGTGTATAGGTTTTATCAATTTCCTGTGAATTAGCCGGAAAACAAACAAACCCGAGTAAGATAATTATTATTGAATTCCTGATATTCAACATAATACTGACAATATTTTTTAAAGACGAAATTGTATTATGATGTTTTAAATCAATAATTGTGCCGGATACAACTATGCCGGTTGCAAAATATGAAACGTAAATTTAATAATAATATTTGAGAATAAAAAAAATCAGGCAACTTTCAAGTGGCTAATATTTGTTTTGCTGAGTTGCTTTTTTGCATATTCAATATCAATATGTAGTTTTTTATGTTTTGAATGTGAAGTTATATCAAACATAGCATCCCGCATAATAACTTCACATATGGAGCGCAATCCCCTGGCTCCAAGTTTAAATTCAATTGCCTTTTCCACAATATAATCAAGCACTTTGTTATCAATACTCAATTCAACGTCGTCCAGTTCAAATAGTTTGGTATATTGTTTAATAAGGGAATTTTGCGGTTCGGTCAATATTTGCCTCAGTGTATCCTTATCAAGCGGGTTGAGGTGGGTTAAAACCGGAAGTCGTCCGACAAGTTCAGGGATCAATCCATAACTTCTCAAATCCTGAGGTGCAATATATTGCAGCATATTATCGCGGTCAACGACATCATGTTCTTTGTTAACCCCGTATCCGATTATATTTGTCTGCATCCTGGATGATATTCTTTTTTCAATTCCGTCGAAAGCTCCTCCACAGATAAACAGGATGTTTTGCGTGTTTACTTGCACCATTTTTTGTTCAGGATGTTTTCTTCCTCCTTGTGGTGGTACATTAACGACAGCACCTTCGAGGATTTTCAACAGTGCCTGCTGGACACCTTCACCTGAAACGTCGCGGGTTAGGGAGGGATTATCACTTTTGCGTGCTATCTTATCAACTTCATCAATAAAAATAATACCTCTTTCAGCAGCCGTTACTTCATAATCAGCTACCTGCAACAAACGGGCAAGTATGCTTTCCACATCTTCGCCGACGTAACCTGCCTCAGTAAGGACTGTGGCATCAGCAATACAAAACGGGACCTGCAACATACGAGCTATAGTCCTGGCAAGCAAAGTTTTGCCTGTACCGGTTTCACCAACAAGAACAATATTGGATTTTTCAAGCTCTAAATCATCGTGGCTGGATGCTTTTTGGCTGATATGAGCTATTCTTTTGTAGTGATTATAAACCGCAACAGACAGCACTTTCTTGGCATCTTCCTGGCCAATAACGTACTTTTCAAGATGATCGTAAATTTCCACAGGCTTTAACAGCTTAAATGATGGCGTTTTGCTCTTTCCTCTTGCAATTTTCTCTTCTTTAACGATAAGCTGTGCCTGTTCAATACATCGTTCGCAAATATGAGCGCTGGCGCCGGAAATTAAAATATCGACGCTCTTTTCATCACGACCGCAAAATGAACATTTCCTGTTATCTTTAGCCATCCTGTTTTTACAATCTTATAATTAACACCTTTTAAGGTTAAAGTTTATGAATTTCTCGAAATTTTAAAAAATCATTTGAAAACGGATAAAACTATTCGGTGTTTCTTTCATTTTCTTTTACGCATCAAAACAAATGTTGTTTTATTTATTTTTTATTTGATGCCAGAACTTCATCAATCATACCATATTTTTTTGCTTCTTCTGCGGTCATCCAGAAATCACGGTCGGAATCATTCCAGATTTTATCATATGTTTGTTTAGTGTGTTTGGCAATGATTTCGTAAAGTTCTTTTTTGATCTTTAGTATTTCACGGGCGGTGATTTCAATATCGGAGGCTTGTCCCTGGGCACCACCCATTGGTTGATGTATAAGGATACGTGAATGTTTTAAAGCTGCTCTTTTTTCCGGTGCGCCGGCACAAAGCAAAACAGCACCCATAGATGCAGCTATGCCCGTGCATATTGTGGCTACGTCAGGGGTAATATACTGAATGGTATCATAAATACCCAAACCGGAATATACCGTACCACCGGGCGTGTTCAGGTAAATCTGGATTTCTTTTTTCGGATCAGCCGACTGCAGAAACAACAATTGTGCCTGTATAATATTAGCAACATAGTCATTTATCGGTACACCCAGGAAAATGATGCGATCCATCATTAACCTGCTGAAAACATCCATTGTAGCTATGTTTAACTGACGTTCCTCGATTATTGTCGGGCTAATATAATTGCCGTGCACAGATGTATAATTGTGTAGTGTCATGCTACTAATGCCATGGTGTTTAGTAGCATATTTGTTAAATTCATCCTTGTAATTCATAGCTTGAAAATTTTATTAAAGAACTTATTTATAAATAATGTGAAAAAGGTTATTCTATTTTACAGCGTTGCTCTTTTTTTGTTTTTTTTCGAATTTTTCTTTTACTAAATTGGAAAATTCATCAAAAGTAACTTCTTTTTCTTTAAGTTTTAAAGTATTCTTGAACAACTTGATAAGCTTATCATCAAATAGTTTTTCCCTCACTTTTTTAACTTCCTCTTCTTTTTCCATAATGTTATTTACAAAATTTTCTACCATTTCTTTTTCAGGGTTGTTTTGGCCATATTGACTTAGCTGTGCTTTAACATATTCTCTCAAATGGTCTTTTACTTCATTGTCTGTAACTTTAATGTTATGGTCTTCAGTAATTTTGCTTTCCAAAAGTTGCCAACGCAATGAATCGGCATATTGGTCGAATTCTGCTTCAACCTTTTCTTTGGTTAACTCTTCTTTGTTTGTTTCGATAAGCCATTGCTTGATAAATTCTTCGGGTAGCTGAATATCAGCCATCTCCAATAAGGTCTCAATAACTTCATTTCTAAAGTACCTGTCAACTTCATCCTGATAACGCTTACTGATTTCTTCACTCACAAGTTTTTTCAATTCGTCTTCATCGGCAATTGTTTTACCGGGAGATACTTTTTTGAAAAACTCATCATTTAATTCGGCAGGTTCAATCCTGGAAATGGTTTCAACAGTGAAACGGAAAAGGGCTGCTTTTTCCGGCAACTTTTCCTCGTCAACGTCAAGAACTTTTGATATTTTGTCTTTTGATTCAAATGCCTTGTTAATATCAAAAACTATTTGATCACCTACTTTCCTTGACAAAAAATCGTTTCTTATTTTTTTATCTTTAATATCTTCAATATTTATTTTGGATTTTTTGATCAAAGGCTCTTCTGCTACTTTTTCCTCACTATCCATCTGAACAAACTCGCCAAACAGGGAATCTTTATCATCACCCGATTTTTCAGGATTTATTATTTTACCCTGTTGATGTTGAAGGTTATTAATTTGTTCGTTCACAAGTTTATTCCCGATCTTTATTTTGTAATATTCAACTTTTATTTTATCAGATAATGTCAGTTCAATACCAGGTGCAAAACCAATAGAGAAGTGAAATTCAAATTCTTTTTGATTTTCCCAGTCAACTGATTTATTTTGATCCTGAACCGGTAAAGGATTACCAAGTATATTGAGTTCTTTTTCTTTTATATATTCATAAACGGCTTCACCAGTCAGTTTGTTAACCTGCTCAATCAGCACATCTTTACCGTGAAGCTTTTTAATTATGCCCATTGGCACTTTTCCTGTTCTGAAGCCCGGCATTTGTGCTTTTTTTTGCAAATCACGCATTGCGTTATTAACTTTTTCGCTGTAATCATTTTCGTTTATCTGTATTTTTAAAACTCCTGACAGACCATTGGTTTTTTCATGAAAGATATTCATACACAACTTGTTCTTTAGATTATTCTGTATATTTTGTTTGTAACAAGTAACGGGCAACGAGTAACGGGTAACGGGCTTAAATTGATTACCCGTCACCCGTCACTTGGTACTCGTCACTATTTTAAGACATTCGTTAATATTTTTAATATAATAATGGGCGTATGTTTCGCAGTTGAGCAATGCCTGTGAAAGTTTTTATCACAGGTGTTTCACATATTACCATTGATTTTCATTAAACTGTGTGCGGATGGAGGGATTCGAACCCCCACGCCTTGCGGCACTAGATCCTAAGTCTAGCACGTCTACCAATTCCGCCACATCCGCTTTAACATTTTAAAAACGAATTGCAAAGATACAACTTTTTTCTGTCGGATTGGTATTAAAAATAGTAAAATATAGGAGGAAATCATGCCAATCATTTTTGGATCAGCAAAAAATAATTTGATTAAATAGTTTCATTTAGTGGTAATAAAAAAGTAAATACCGATCCTTTTCCTTCTTTGCTTTCAAAATAGATTTTTCCTTTTTGTTTTTCAACAAATTCTTTACATAACAGCAGTCCGATACCACTGCCTTTTTCGTCATGCGTTCCGAATGTGCTAAGCAATGAATCAGTGCAAAACAACTTTTCCTGATTTTCTTCACTGATGCCTATCCCGTTATCTTTGACCGAAACGTATACATTATTATTGTCGGTTTTGTAGAAAAGTTGGATTTTACCTTTATTGTTTGTGAATTTAATTGCATTGGAAAGCAGGTTTCTTACTACAGTATCGGTCATGTTTTGGTCAGCCCATACAATTAAATTGGAATTAAGCCGGTTTTCAATTGATATTTCTTTTTCCTTGGCTTTTGAAAGAAACAACTTTACATTTTCATTTACAATTTCGGTCATATCAACATATTGTGGGTTATATTTGATTTTGCCGAAATGTGAGCGTGACCATTGCAGCAAATTTTCAAGCAGGTCATTAATATTAACAACTGTTTTATCAAGCTCTAATGCAAGCTCTTGCAGATCTTCCTTGCTAAGGGATTCAATATCTCTTTTTAACATTCTTGAAAAACTGACTATTGATGCAAAGGGGTTACGCAAATCATGCGAAATAATTGAAAACAGTTTGTCTTTTGTTACATTTACTTCAATAAGATGCTTCTCTGATTCAATTAATTTTTGATTGGTTTGATGCAGCTTTTGGTTAAGATCATCAACTTTATTTTTTTGTTCAAGCAGAACTTTATTAAGATTGATAAGTTCGTTATTGCTTTTGGTTATTTCATCTTTCTGTTTTTTAAGCAGTTTATTGGTTTTGTTTATCACAAGGTAACGGTTATAAAGCAAAAACAGCAGTATAATAACAACTATTACAGCTGCAAAGAGAAAGTTTTTCAGTAATCTTTGTTTTTCGTAATTCAAAGCATTAATATGACTGGCTTTTCTATATAGTTCAACCTCCCTTTCTTTTTTATCACTATCAAACAACATTTGAAATTGCCATATTCTTTGCATGCTTTCTTCACTGTATATACTATCTTTAATATTCAAATATTTTTGTTGAAAATCGTATGCCCTGGAATAATTATTTTTTTTCGCATATAATTTAGCCAGGTTATCATAATTTTCGGTTATGACGCGTGAAAGACCGATCTTTTGAGCCAAATGGAGGCTATTCTTAAAACATTCTTCAGCTTTTGACAAATCATTTATGCCCATGTATGTTTGTCCGAGATAGTTAATAGTTTGCGAAACGCCGCCTTGATCATTGACTTTTTCATATAATTTCAAAGCTGTATGTAAATGGCCTAATGCTTCATTATAATCCTGACGCAAAAAGTAAAGATATCCGATGTGGCTTGTAGTTACTGCTTCTTCCCTTGTATCGCCTATATTTTTGCGTATTTCCAAAGCTTTTCGAAAATATTCAATAGCTTTTTCATATTGTTCTCGCTTCTGGTTAACGATGCCTAAATTATTAAAAGAAAAAGCCATTCCTTTTTTATCATTCAATTCTTCTTTTATTTCCAAGGAAAAATTGTGGTAATACTCTGATAAATCATAATTTTGCCTGTTCTGGTGAACTATGCCAATATTATTCAATGTTGGCGCCATGCCTGCCTTATAATCTTCATTTTCAAATATTCTAAAAGCTTCAAAAAAATATTCAAGTGCCTTATCATAATGACTTTTATAACTGTATATAAGTCCTATATTTGTCATTGTAGTGGCAGTTCCTATTTTATTACTATTTTTTTCATGAATATGTTTTGCTTCAAGAAGGTGATCCATAGCACTGCCAAGCTCGCATAGTTGCCAATATACTACACCTAATATATTCAAACCATTTGCAGTTTGATTATCTAGTTGTAAATTTTTTGCCATATTAATGGCATTTTTACCGTAATAAAAGGCAGCTTCAGGGTCTTTTGACTTCAGGGCTGAACACAATTCTATCATTGTGTTTATACGTACAGTGTCGTGTAATTGTGCTGATTCCAGTAAAGCTTTAAGGCTTTCAATTTGCATATTTTTGCTATCAGCAGCAAGTGATGAGTTTGAGAGTAATGCTGTAAAGGCAATATAAAAAACCATTACGCGATAAATAACTTTTGACATAAGTTACAGGATATATCCAATATTTTTAATATTACTTATTGAGCCCACTCTGAAAACTATTTTTCCCGGTAACAATATTTTTGGACTTTTTATAGTGGATTCAATTATTATAATTTTAAGGACAAAACCAGTTAAAAACAAGATAATCATTTAAAAAAACCCTCCAGAATACACAAATATAACATTATAATACGATAATACGAAAAAAGTTTTTTATGTTTAGATATTTTTTGCTTTTTATTTTAAAATTAATTGTTTTATAGAATATTTATTGATTACCAGGTGAAACCAATATTTATTAAAAATACAAAAATTACCTTGAAAAAGTCTGTAACCTGGGGGTTACATCAAATCTTAAAGAACAATAGCATTTATAACAAAATAATAATATATTTTAATAATTACATTATACAATAAGGTATTTAAGAAATATGCATACATTTATTAATGTCAAATTTTACGGTATTTTTCTGTAAATGGCAGAGCAATTAATGTTATGTTTTATTATTTTATACATATTCACATTTTTTTTGTGATCATAATAACGAATAAGCCGGTGATCACCCACCAGGGATTACCGGTTTGTTGTATAGTTTCGATTCCAAATTCGTAAATTTTTGTTATTTATTAAAATATCTGAAGTTTAACCCCGGGTAATATGCTGTATCGCCCAGCAATTCTTCTATACGCAGGAGCTGGTTATATTTTGCTATACGTTCGGAACGGCATGCCGACCCGGTTTTAATCTGCCCGGTATTTAAAGCTACAGCCAGATCAGAGATTGTAGTATCTTCTGTTTCGCCGGAGCGGTGGCTGATTACAGAATTATATGAGTTTTTTGTTGCCAGGTTGATAGCATCAATGGTTTCGGTAAGGGTTCCTATTTGATTAACTTTAACAAGGATCGAATTAGCTATGCCTTTATCAATACCTTCCTGCAATCTTTTCACATTTGTAACGAACAGGTCATCACCTACAATCTGAATCTTATCTCCCAGTTTATCGGTCATTATTTTCCATCCATCCCAATCATCTTCAGCCATACCATCTTCGATAGAAATGATCGGGTATTTTTTCACCCAGTCTGCCCAGTAATCCACCATTTGCGAAGGTGTGAGTTTGTCGCCTGTTGATTTATGCAAATGATATACGTTTTCTTCCGGCAGGTAATATTCTGAAGCGGCAGGGTCCAGTGTCAGGTATATATCTTCACCGGGTTTATATCCGGCATTTTCAATAGCTGTCAAGACCACCTTAATAGCTTCTTCGTTAGATTTAAGATTTGGCGCAAAACCGCCTTCATCTCCAACATTTGTTGAATAGTTATTTTTCTTCAATACCGCTTTAAGATGATGAAAAATTTCGGCACCCATTTTTATTGCCTGAGAAAAAGTTTCAGCTCCTACCGGCATAATCATAAATTCCTGAAAGTCTATTGAATTATCGGCATGAGAACCGCCATTCAGTATATTCAACATAGGTATAGGCAATGTGTTTGCTTTAACACCACCGATATATCTGAACAAGTGCTGTTCGGTCTCTTGTGCTGCCGCACGAGCTGCAGCAAGCGATACGCCCAGTATGGCATTAGCACCTAAATTAGCTTTATTAGGCGTACCATCAAGTTCTATCATCTTTTTGTCTATTTCAATCTGATCCGTGACAAAATACCCCTTCAGTTCGTCGTTAATTATATCATTAATATTGGAAATTGCTTGCAAAACGCTCTTTCCCAGGAAATTTTTTTCATCTTTGTCACGAAGTTCAACTGCTTCATGAACACCCGTTGAAGCCCCTGAAGGTACCGCCGCACGCCCTAAAATACCATTGTCAGTAATAACATCGACTTCTACAGTTGGATTGCCTCTTGAATCAAGAATCTGTCTGCCATGAATATTCAAAATTGTACTCATAATGATTTTTTTTAATTAAACACCTTTTATATTGGATATAAACAATAAGATGATAATAAAGAAAATTTTACCTCACAATATTATTGCTTATTATCATCATTACCTGATTGTTGATCATCTTTTTTATTTTCAGGCTTTATATGCTTTTTACTTTCTGCCTGCTTTGTATTTTGTTGAGACTTGGTGTTTTTTTCAGAGGGTTTATCGTCTTCCTTTTTAGTATCCTTGTTTTTTGCCTGGGTTTTTTCGGGCCTTATTTCGGGTTTAGTTTCATCTTTTGCTTGGGCCTTGGTATCATCCTTTTTTTCAGGCTTGGTTTTATTTTCAGCCTGCGTTTTTTTACTATCTTCTTGAGTTTGCTTGTCAACTTGTTTGGATTCTTCTTCTGATCCGTCTTGTTTTTTAACAGGTTGTTTTTTGGTCTTATCAGTTACATCAGATTTTTTTTCAGGTTTTTTTGTTGGTTCAGCTTGGCTGTCAGTGCTATCTACGGGTTTATCAGTTTTAACTTCTTTTCCGGCCGGTGCTGTGGTTTGATCTGTTTGAGTATCCTGAATTTCTGCTTTTGTTGTTGTTTTCTTTTTACCACCTCTGCGGCTTCTGCGAGTACGTTTTTGAGTTTCTTCCTCAGGAGTTGCCAGCATGTTCTCATTATAGTCAACAAGTTCTATAAAACACATCTCTGCGCCATCACCTTTTCTGAACCCTGTTTTTAAAATCCTGGTATATCCTCCCGGACGATCAATAATTTTTTTAGACACTTCTCTGAACAGCTCATTTATTGCTTCTTTATTTTGGATGTATCTGAATACGGTTCTGCGGGAGTGTGTAGAATCGTTCTTAGATTTAGTAATTAAAGGCTCTACAAATGATCTGAGTGCTTTTGCTTTAGCAAGTGTAGTATTTATTCTTTTATGTATAATAAGCTGCGATGCTATATTCGAGAGCATGGCTTTACGATGTGATGCTGTACGCCCCAATTGGTTGAAGTTCTTTCTATGTCTCATCTCAATTAATCCTTATCTAATTTATACTTTGAAACGTTCATTCCGAAACTGAGGTTTTTGGTTTTGAGCAATTCCTCCAGTTCGGTAAGTGATTTTTTTCCAAAATTGCGGAATTTTAGCAAATCATGCCTGTTAAGAGTTACCAGGTCTCCTAAAGTTTCTATATCTGCTGCTTTCAGGCAATTAAGTGCTCTGACTGAAAGGTCAAGGTCAACAAGTTTGGTTTTAAGTAATTGTCTCATGTGTAATGAAGATTCATCGAACTCTTCGCTGGCTGACTTTTCTTCAGTATCAAGTGTAATCTTTTCATCAGAGAACAGCATAAAGTGATAAATAAGAATTTTAGCAGCCTCTTTTAAAGCATCTTTAGGGTTTATTGAGCCATCGGTCAAAATTTCCAATACCAGTTTTTCATAATCTGTTTTTTGTTCAACGCGATAATTTTCTATCTGGAAATTGACATTTTTTATTGGAGTAAAAATTGAATCCATAGGTATTTGACCTATCACGGGATCAAGGCCCGTGTTTTCTTCGGCCGGAACATATCCTCTTCCTTTTTCTATGTTGATTTCCATATCAAGATTTACCGAAGGCTCCATGTTGCATATAACTACTTCAGGATTAAGCACCTGAAAATTTAACAGCGAATTATTAATATCGCCGGCTTTAAAAATTTCCTTTCCCGAGATACTAATATTTACTTTCTCACTGTTTTCTTCTTCTACTTGTTTTTTGAATCGTATTTTTTTAAGATTCAGAATAATTTCTGTAACATCTTCAACGACTCCTTTGATGGTTGAGAATTCATGTTCGATGCCCTCTATTTTTACGGAAGTAATAGTAAACCCTTCCAGTGAGGAGAGCAAGATTCGTCTTAGTGCATTTCCTATAGTTATTCCATAGCCTGGTTCCAATGGTCTGAATTCAAATTTTCCAAAAGTTCCATTGGATTCAAGCATTATAACTTTATCGGGTTTTTGAAAAGCTAGTATTGCCATTTATTAAAAAAGTTTTTTATCGTTATTACTACTTGGAATAAAGCTCTACTATAAGTTGTTCTTTAATATTTTCCGGAATTTGTTCTCTTTCAGGTAGATTCATAAACTTTCCTGAGAGAGATGTTTCGTCCCATTCCAGCCATGGATAAGCAGCGGATCGGGAAGATAATGATTTATTGATTATTTCAAGGCTTTTAGATTTTTCACGAACGCCAATTATGTCGCCCGGGCTAACTGTATAAGAAGGGATGTTGGTAATTTCCTCATTTACAGTTATATGTCTGTGCGAAACAAGTTGTCTTGCAGATTGTCTTGTGGGGGCTATACCAAGGCGAAACACGACGTTATCAAGGCGGGCTTCAAGCATTTGAAGCAAAATTTCACCGGTAATGCCTTTTCTTCGGGATGCTTTTTTAAAAAGATTGGAAAATTGTCTTTCCAGCAGTCCGTAAGTATATTTAGCCTTTTGTTTTTCCTGAAGCTGTGTAGCATATTCGGATAGTTTTCTGCGCTTTTTTGCACCGCCATGCATACCGGGCGGATATTTTTTCTTTTCAAAAGCTTTATCGGCGCCAAAAATCGGTTCGCCAAACTTGCGTGCAATTTTTGATTTTGGACCTAAATATCTTGCCATAGTTATATTCTGATTTTATATTTTTTTAAAATATTACACACGTCTTCTTTTAGGTGGTCTGCAACCATTATGTGGTAATGGTGTTACATCTGTTATTTCTGATATTTCCAGGCCTGCTATGTGCAATGAACGAATTGCCGATTCCCTGCCTGTGCCGGGCCCTTTAACAAACACCTTAATTTTACGTAAACCTGCATCAAATGCTGTTTTAGCAGCATCCATAGCAGCAAGTTGCCCCGCATAGGGAGTATTCTTTTTTGAACCCTTGAAACCCATCTTGCCGGCCGATGACCATGAGATGACTTCGCCGGAGTTGTTGGTAATAGTAACATTGATGTTATTAAAAGATGCAAAGACATGTGCCTGTCCAACAGGATCTACTTTAACAACTCTTCTCTTTGAAGATTTTCCGCTTTTAGTCGTTTTTGCCATAAATTCAATAATTTCTAATGATCATGATACCAAAAGTATTAGTCATTGTATTTTATATATTCTTATTATATCAATTGTTATTTGGTTGCTTTTTTCTTGTTAGCTACAGTTTTTTTCTTTCCTTTCCGGGTTCGTGCGTTATTCTTAGTCTTTTGTCCATTTACCGGCAAACCTATACGATGCCGGATGCCACGGTAACTGCCAATGTCCATAAGACGCTTTATGTTCATCTGAACGTCAGAACGTAAAGTACCTTCAACACGGAATTCGTCGTTAATAACATTTCTGATAGCAGTGATCTGCTTATCATCCCAGTCCTGAACTTTAATATTCTCATCTACATTGGTTTTTTCCAAAATTTTTCTGGCTTGTGACCTTCCAATACCGTAAATGTAAGTTAAGCTTATAATACCTCGTTTATTCTTAGGTAAATCTACGCCTGCTATACGTGCCATTTTTTTTTATTTTATCGTTTATAGATATTTTTTAAAATCAGCCTTGTCTTTGTTTATACTTGGGGTTTTTCTTGTTGATCAAATATAAACGCCCTTTTCTTCTAACAATCTTACACTCAGAACTCCTCTTTTTTATTGATGCCTTTACTTTCATTTTTATTGTTTTTCTTATCTGACCAAACAGATCATTCTCTTAGTTTATAAAATTATATTATTTATAACGAAAGGTAATTCTGCCTTTTGTAAGGTCATAGGGAGACATTTCCACTTTTACCTTATCACCTGGCAAAATTTTAATATAATGCATTCTCATCTTTCCTGAAATATGAGCAGTTATCACATGCCCGTTTTCAAGTTCAACCCTGAACATAGCATTCCCCAATGATTCAATTACTGTACCGTCTTGCTCTATTGATGGTTGTTTTGCCATAAATATTATGTACTGCTATTTTAAAATTATCAAGTTGTTAGTATTTTCTTTTAAAGCTTTTTCAATATAATCAAACGTTGATAAGACATCTGCTTTTTTGCCGTTGATAGCTATTGTGTGTTCATAATGAGCTGACGGTTTTCTGTCAGCTGTTCTTATTGTCCATTTATCTTTTTCCTGTAATACATTTCTTCTCCCCATGTTTATCATAGGTTCAATGGCAATAACCAAGCCATTCAGCAACTTTATGCCTTTTCCTTTAGTTCCAAAATTTGGGACTTCGGGGGGTTCGTGCAGGTTTTTTCCAACCCCGTGCCCCACAAGGTCTCTGATAACAGAATAGCCGCCATTTTCAGCAAGTGTTTGGATTGAAGCGGAAATATCACCGATTGTGTTGCCTTCAACTGCCTGGCTGATGCCTTCAAATAATGCACGGTATGTTACTTTAAGCAGTTTTTTAACTCTTTGGCCAATATTCCCAACAACAAACGTATATGCAGAGTCACCGTAATACCTGTCTTTTAGTACACCGCAATCAATCGAAACAATATCACCGTCAATCAGTTCCCTGTTATTAGGAATTCCATGAACTACAACTTCGTTGAGAGAAACACACAATGTTGCAGGAAAACCTTGATATCCCTTGAACCCGGGAGTCGCACCATGATCACGTATAAATGTTTCGGCAATATTGTCCAACTCGATAGTTTTTATACCGGGCCTGATATGCCTGGCAACTTCTGCCAAAGTTTTTGAAACAAGCAAAGAACTATTTCTGATTAACTCTATTTCTTCTTTAGATTTATAATGAATCATCTGTAAAAATGCTTTTATCCTGTCATGCTCATGGCCCTTCTGCCTTTAATTCTACCTGACTTGGTAAGCCCATCATAATGTCGCATTAAAAGATGACTTTCAATTTGCTGCAGAGTATCAAGCACAACACCTACCATAATTAATAATGATGTTCCTCCAAAAAATTGTGCAAATTGCCCGGTAACGCCAAATTGGCTTACAATAGCAGGCATTACTGCAACAAAAGCTAAAAATAATGAACCGGGCAGAGTGATCTTTGACATTATATTATCAATAAATTCTGATGTTCTTTTACCGGGTTTTACACCTGGTATAAACCCACCGTTCTTTTTCATATCTTCAGCCATTTGTGTTGGATTGACCGTAATAGCTGTATAAAAATATGTAAATAGAATTATCAAAATTGCAAACACAAAATTGTACCAGAAGCCATGAAAGTTTGAAAATACTGCGGCTACACCGGTAAGGGCTTCCGAGTCAGCAAAGCCTACCAGCGTAATAGGTACGAACATAATAGCTTGTGCAAAGATAATAGGCATAACACCTGCCGCATTGACTTTTAGTGGTATATATTGCCTGACACCACCATACTGTTTATTCCCGACAACTCTCTTGGCAAACTGCACCGGTATTCTTCTGGTTCCCTGTACCAGTATTATACATAAGACAATTACACACATCAGAACTACTATTTCAGCCAGAAATACTACCAAGCCTCCTCCCTGTTCTTCCATTCTTGCAATAAATTCTGCAAACAATGCAAATGGCAATTGTGCTATTATACCTATCATTATCAGCAGTGAAATTCCATTCCCGATTCCTTTCTCGGTAATTCTTTCACCAAGCCACATGACGAACATGGTACCTGATACAAGGATGATCACCGATGATATCATAAAAAATGTTGTAGGTGAGGTTGCCATTGGGTCAAATGGTGAAATTGCTTCCGGTGGCAGCTGGGTAACAAGGTTAGCCAGGTATGCCGGTGCTTGTGCACCGGTTATTAACACAGTCAGATAACGTGTAATTTGATTAATTTTCTTTCTTCCGCTTTCGCCTTCCTTTTGAAGCTTTTGAAAATAAGGCACGGCAACGCTTAAAAGCTGCACAACGATAGATGCACTAATATATGGCATTATGCCTAGAGCAAAAATAGATGCATTGGAAAAAGCACCGCCTGAAAACATATTGAGCAACCCTAATATTCCTTCCTGGGTTTGTGCCTGCAACTCGGCCAATTGGGAAGGATCCACGCCGGGCAATACAACATAAGACCCCAGACGGTATATCAGAATAAAACCAAGAGTGTTGATAATTCTGATGCGAAGGTCCTCAATGCGGTAAATGTTCTTTAATGTCTGTATAAATCGTTTCATTAGCTTTTTTGAATCTTATTTGTTTTACCTCCTTTGGCTTCTATAGCATTAATTGCAGCAGATGAAAAAGAATGGGCTGTGACTTCAAGTTTGGTTTTGAGTTCGCCGCGCCCTAATATCTTTATCAAGTCTTTACGTGCCACAATTCCATTTTCATATAAAATACCGGGATTAATTTCTGTGACTCCCTGTTTATCAGCTAAATTTTGCAAAACATCGAGATTAACGCCAATATATTCAGTACGATTTGGATTTTTAAAGCCATATTTTGGCACTCGCCTGACTAATGGCATTTGCCCGCCTTCATAACCAAATTTTCTTTTGTAGCCTGACCGGGATTTGGCTCCTTTGTGGCCTTTTGTGGAAGTGCCTCCTCTTCCTGAGCCTTCCCCTCGACCAAGTCTTTTACGCTTTTTTTTCGTCCCTTTTCCAGGTTTCAAATTGCTTAAATCCATCGTATGCTATAGGTTTAAATGTTTTTTGTTTTCTTACCTGTTTTTTTTATCTCTTCAACAGCAACAAGATGTTTTACCTTTTCAATCATTCCTTCTATCTGTGGCGTAACATTGACGACCACCCGGCGGTTAATTTTTCTTAAACCCAATGCCCGCATGGTTCTTTTTTGTTTTTCTGGTCTGTCAATAACGCTTCTAATCTGTGTAATTTTATATTTTTTCATTTGTATGTCATTATAAATCCAAGTTTTCTTCAAAGGTTCAACTTATATGCACGTTTTTTGTTTTATTTTGGTATTTTTCTTTTAAATATCTTAAACCATTATTTTTAAAAACCTGTATTTAAAGTTACCAATCAGCCATTAAAGACTTTTTGCACAGGCACACCCCTTTGTTGTGCAACTGTACCGGGGTCTCTGAGTTTAATCAAAGCATCAATTGTTGCTTTTACAACGTTGTGCGGATTGGGTGAGCCTTTTGATTTAGCTAATACATCAGTAACTCCGACACTTTCCATGACTGCCCTCATTGCTCCTCCGGCAATAACTCCTGTACCGTGTGCTGCCGGTTTTATCAGAACTTTAGCACCGCTAAATTTGCCTTCCTGGCTATGAGGTATAGTACCTTTATGAATCGGCACACGTATCAGATGCTTTTTAGCATCATCTATACCTTTGCTGATAGCAGTGGTAACCTCGCGTGCTTTTCCAAGCCCGTAACCAACCACGCCATTCTCGTTTCCAACCACAACGATTGCGGAAAAACTAAAAGTACGACCTCCCTTGGTTACTTTGGTAACCCTCCTGATAGCAACCAGCCGGTCTTTAAATTCAATCTCGCTTGATTTGATCTTTTTAATGCTTGCGTTCGTCATATTGTTATAAGTTTAAACCTTCTTCCCTGGCCCCATCAGCCAAAGACTTAACTCTACCATGATATAAATAGCCATTACGGTCAAAAACCACATTTTTGATACCGGCTTCTTTGGCTTTTTTGGCAACAAACCGGCCAACTTTTTTGGCTGTTTCTGTTTTGTTTGCTTTTTCTAATTCCAGTTCTTTGGCCAAAGATGAAGCTGATAACAATGTTTTGCCTTCAATGTCATCTATTATCTGAACATAAATTTGTTTATTGCTCCTGAAGACGCTTAACCTCGGTTTCTCCGGTGTTCCTTTTATCTTTTTTCTAACCCTGTATTTGATTTTCAAACGCCTTTTATCTTTTTTTGTTGCCATTGCTTCAAGGTGTATTACAAAATTAATAATTACTTATCAGCTGCTACGGCAGTTTTTCCTGCTTTTCTGCGAATAATTTCTCCGGCAAATCGAACTCCTTTCCCTTTGTATGGTTCTGGCTTTCTCAATGAACGTATCTTCGCCACAACTTGTCCCAATAGTTGCTTGTCAAAAGATTCCAAAATTATTGTAGGGTTTTTACCCCTTTCGGTTATTGTCTGTACCTTAATTTCTTTCGGAAGCTCAATAAATACCGAATGGGAATGTCCTACTGAAAGCTCAATTAACTGACCTGAATTTTGAGCTTTAAATCCTACTCCTGCAAGCTCCAGAATCGTTTTGTATCCTTCAGAAACCCCAATAATCATATTATTGATTAAAGCCCTGTACAAGCCATGGAGTGCCTTAAATCTTTCCAGGTCGGACGGCCGCTCTAAATATACGGTATTATCTTTTATACTGACTTTTATTTCAGGCTTTACAGCTTGCGTCAATTCACCCTTAGGGCCTTTTACTTCAACAATATTGTTGTCCGTAACATTTACTTTAACGCTTTCCGGAATTGATATAGGCCAATTTCCAATTCGTGACATAATATAATTTACTTCAATTTTTAACTAATATAACAAATTATCTCGCCTCCAACTTTGAGCTTTTTTGCTTCCTTGTCGGTCATTAAACCTTTAGATGTTGATAAAACAGCAATACCAAGCCCGTTTAAAACACGGGGAAGTTCGTCATGTCCACAATATCTCCTTATGCTGGGTCTGCTGGCTCTTTCAAGTTGATTGATAGCCGGCAGCTTGGTAACCGGGTGATATTTCAATGCAATTTTAATAATTCCCTGTTTATTGTCTTCAATAAATTTATAATTCAGAATATAACCTTTCTCGAAAAGGATTTTAGTAATTCCTTTTTTAAGGTTTGATGCAGGGATTTCAACAACCCTCTGGTTATTTTTTATTGCATTCCTTATTCTTGTCAGGAAATCTGCTATTGGATCATTAATCATTTCAAATTAAATAAAAAATTTTACAAAATAATTTAAATTTTGTTACCAGCTTGCTTTTTTAATTCCCGGTATAAGACCGCTGTTAGCCATTTCTCTAAAGTTAATACGGGAAATTCCAAATTGCCTCATATATCCTTTTGGGCGTCCCGTAATTTTGCATCTGTTATGCAAACGCACAGGAGATGCATTTTTTGGCAATTTTTGCAGGCCGACGTAATCGCCTGCAGCTTTAAGCTCTGCTCTTTTCTTTGCATATTTTGCCACGAGACGTTCTCTCTTTCTTTCACGGGCTTTCATTGATTCTTTTGCCATAAATTCAATTTTAACTTTTAATGTTTTTAAATGGAAAACCAAACTCCCTTAATAATTCATATGCTTCCTTATCGGTTTTGGCTGAAGTAACTATTATAATATCCATACCCATTATCTTGCTGACTTTATCAATATTAATTTCAGGAAATATGATTTGCTCGGATATACCCATTGTATAATTTCCCCTTCCGTCGAAGCCTTTTTCATTTATTCCCCTGAAATCTCTTATTCTTGGAATAGCGACTGAAATAAGCCTGTCCAAAAATTCATACATACGTCCACGCCTTAGAGTCAGCCTGCAACCAATAGGCATTCCTCTGCGCAATTTGAAATTTGAAATATCTTTTTTAGAAACTGTTGATACTGCTTGCTGACCTGCTATAAGTGACATTTCTTCAACGGCAGTCTCAATAAGTTTTTTGTCGGTAATGGCTTCGCCTACTCCTTGGTTAAGACATATTTTAACCAATTTTGGGGCTTGCATTACATTATTATATTGAAACTCTTCCATTAGTTTTGGAACGATTTCCTTTAAATATTTTTCTCTAAGTCTTGGAGTATATTTCATCTGTTACTAATTTATTTTAAATCTGTTTCCGCATATACGGAAAAACTTGCCATATATAACAACATTCTTTTATGTAATTATTTTTCATGGCTCGTTTCATCACTTAATTACCTCTTCTGACTTTTTGGAATAACGTACAAGTTTTCCGGTTGAATCGTCTGTTTTACGTCCTGTTCGTGTTGGATTTCCTTGTCCATCAATAACCAAAAGGTTTGAGATATGTATAGAGGCTTCTTTTTTTATGATGCCTCCCTGGGGGTTTGCGGCATTAGGTTTGGTATGCTTCGAAATAATGTTAATACCTTCAACAATTGCGCGTTTCTTTTTTATATCAACATTAAGCACTCTGCCTTGTTGCCCCCGCGCATTCCCGGCAATAACCTTTACGTTATCTCCTTTTTTTATATGTAACTTTGATTGCATAATTAATTTTTTCAATTAAAGCACTTCTGGTGCCAGAGATACTATTTTCATAAATTGTTTTTCTCGTAATTCTCTGGCTACCGGTCCGAAAATCCTCGTTCCTCGCATCTCTTCGGTGGCTGTCAGTAAAACCACAGCATTATCATCAAAACGGATATAAGAACCATCAGCCCTTCTGACAGGGTTTTTTGTCCTGACTACAACAGCTTTGGAAACCGTTCCTTTTTTAATATTGCCTGATGGTAATGCACTTTTTACCGTGACAATAATTTTGTCACCTATTTTTGCATATCTCTTTTTGGTACCTCCCAATACTCTTATACACAAAACTTCTTTAGCGCCACTGTTATCTGCAACTGCTAATCTGGATTCTTGTTGTATCATATCTATTCTGCTCTTTCAAGTATTTCAACTAACCTCCAACATTTATTTTTGCCAAGCGGCCTGGTTTCTATTATACGAACCGTATCGCCAGGATTACATTCATTCTTTTCGTCATGAGCCATTAAACGGGAATATTTTTTTATATATTTTCCATATTTTGAATGTTTTACCCGATGGGTAACCTTGACAATGATTGTTTTTTGCATTTTATTGCTCGCAACTATTCCCGTTCTTTCTTTTCTGCTTGGTCTGGTTTCCATGTTATTCTTTTATTGCTTTATTCGACTCTTCAGTTTCCCTTTTTTTCAATTCGGTTTTTATCCTGGCAACAATTTTTCTATATGCCGGAATTTTCATAGGATTTTCCAGTGGTGAAACAGCATGGTTAAGTCTGAGTTTGATCAAATGCTTTTTTTCCTCTTCAAGTCTTTCCTTGAGATCGCTGGTTGTCATTTCGCGTATTACACCTGGTTTCATTTTTGTCTATTTTTGTTATTTACTGTTTACCTTTGGTTTGCCCGGAATTAAACACAATATTATAAGTCATTAAAACACATTTTATTAATTCGGATTTCAAAAAGCTTTTAAAAAAGGCTGCAAAGTTACAAAGAATTAATATTAACAAAAAATTATTCTTCAACATAATCTCTTCGGACAACAAATTTTGTTTTCATCGGTAATTTTTGTGATCCTAGCCTGAGGGCTTCCCTGGCGGTTTCCAAATTGACGCCTTCAGCTTCAAACAATATGCGGCCGGGCGAAACACGGGCTACAAAAAATTCGGGAGCACCTTTTCCTTTTCCCATACGTACTTCAGCAGGTTTTTTCGTAACTGGCTTGTCGGGAAACACCCTGATCCAAAGCTGCCCTTCGCGCTTCATATGTCTTGTGATAGCCTGGCGGGCAGCCTCAAGCTGCCTTCCTGTCACCCACGTTGCTTGCAAAGATTTTATGCCAAATGAGCCGAATGACAATTCTGCACCACGCTTGGTATTGCCTTTCATTCTGCCCTTTTGTTGTTTTCTGTATTTAGTTTTCTTTGGCTGTAACATTACTTAAAAAATTAAAATGTTTTCATTATAACTCAATACGATTCATTTTTTTCTTTTTCCCCTGAAACGTCCTTCACCCTGGCCTTTACCTTTAAAGGGTTCTTCAATGAAAGGTGTCAATTCTTTTTTACCAAATATTTCACCCTTACATACCCATACTTTTACACCGATCCTGCCATAAGTTGTGTGTGCTTCTGCTTTAGCAAAATCGATATTGGCCCGGAGAGTGTGTAATGGTATGCGACCTTCTTTGTAGGTTTCGCTACGTGCCATTTCAGTCCCGGCCAGGCGTCCTGAAACGGTTATCTTAATGCCTTCGGCACCCATACGCATTGTAGAAGCAATTGCAGTCTTAACGGCGCGTCTGAAAGAAATACGTCCTTCAATTTGACGGGCAACATTATAGGCTATTAAAACGGCATCCAGCTCAGGTCTTTTTATTTCTGAGATATTTATTTGTACATCTTTCTGTGTAATCTTTTTCAACTCTTCCTTAAGCTTATCTACTTCCTGACCGCCTTTCCCGATGATTAATCCCGGGCGTGCAGTGTTAATAGTTACCGTAATAAGTTTCAACGTTCTTTCTATGATGATTTTTGAAATGCTGGCTTTGGATAGGCGGGCATGCAGATATTTTCTGATCTTGTCATCTTCGATAAGCTTGGATTCATAATTTTTTCCTCCATACCAGTTGGAATCCCAACCTTTTATAATTCCTAACCTAAGACCAATAGGATTTGTTTTTTGACCCATAATAAAATTCTTTAAAGTTTTTTATCTTCTTTAGTATGTTCTGTTTTTTCAATTGGTTTTTTGCTGTCGAGTACAAGAGTAACATGGTTTGACCTTTTCCTTATTCTATGAGCTCTGCCTTGCGGGGCAGGCCTTAACCTTTTAAGCATTCTTGCACTGTCAATATAAATTTCTTTAATATAGAGGTTGCTTTCTTCAAGCCTCGCTTCTTCGTTTTTATTTTGCCAGTTTGCAATTGCCGACAGCAATAGCTTCTCAAGGCGTTGAGCTGCTTCTTTTTTGGTGAATCTAAGTATGCTTAATGCCTTGTCAACATCTTTGCCTCTGATCAAATCTGCAACTAATCGCATCTTGCGTGGCGATGTAGGGCAATTATGCAACTTGGCAAAAAATTTGACTTTACGTTCTTCTTTTAATTTCTCGGCTCTTAAATGTTTTTTTATTCCCATTATTATAGAGTATTTACAAAATTATTTCAGTGCTTTATCTTTCTTCCCGGCATGGCCCCTGAATATACGTGTTGGCGCAAATTCCCCCAGTTTATGTCCTACCATGTTTTCGGTAATATATACCGGGATAAATTTATTGCCATTATGCACGGCAATAGTTTGCCCGACAAAATCAGGTGATATCATGGAAGCTCTTGACCAGGTTTTAATAACCGTCTTTTTCTTGCTTCCGGCCATTGTCAGTACTTTGTTTTCAAGCTTGTAATTTATGTATGGTCCTTTTTTCAGTGATCTGCTCATATTCAAAGCGATTTAAAATTTTATAATTCAATTAAACCTTATTTTTTCTTTCTTTCCACAATAAGCCTATTTGAAAGTTTTTTTCTGTTTCTTGTTTTATACCCTTTAGCAGGCACACCTTTTCTGCTACGGGGTAATCCTCCGCTTGATTTTCCTTCGCCTCCGCCCATGGGGTGGTCAACAGGGTTCATAACCGTACCGCGTGTACGCGGCCTGCGTCCCAGCCACCTGGAGCGGCCGGCTTTACCCGACATTATATGCATATTGTCAGGGTTTGAAACACTTCCTATTGTTGCTCTGCAAGTAACAAGTACCATCCTGGTTTCACCTGATGGAAGCTTCAGAATAGCGTACTTTCCTTCGCGTGATGTCATCTGGGCATAAGAACCGGCACTGCGAGCCATCTTTGCGCCCTGCCCCGGCTTTAATTCAACATTATGTACGACACTGCCTAAGGGAATGTCCTTAAGAAATAAAGTATTACCAACATCCGGTGTAGCTTTAACACCCGACATTATAGTTTGACCTGCCCGAATACCGCTTGGTGCTATAATATAACGTTTCTCACCATCGGAATAAGTCACCAGTGAAATATGCGCAGAACGGTTAGGGTCGTACTCTATAGTTTTAACCTTACCCGGTATCCCGTCTTTATCACGTTTAAAGTCGATAAGACGGTATTTCCTTTTATGACCGCCGCCTATATAACGCATGGTCATCTTGCCCCGGTTATTTCTGCCCCCTGTTCTATTTTTGCCAATCAACAAGCTTTTTTCGGGGCTGGAGGTAGTTAGCTCCTCAAAATCACTTATCAATTTAAATCTTTGACCCGGTGTTGTTGGCTTGAATTTTCGTAAACCCATTTTTCAGTTTTTTCTTAAACGTTACTGTAAAAATCAATGATTTCTCCTTCTGCAACTGTTACAATAGCTTTTTTAAAGTTATTCGATTTTCCTTCTCTGAAACCGGTTTTTGTATAACGTACCTTGCGTTTTCCCATATAATTCATTGTATGAACTGACTCAACCGCAACGTCATACATCTGCTCGACAGCTTTCTTTATCTGGCTTTTTTTGGCTTTTTTATCAACCACGAAACCATACCTGTTAGGGTACTTCTCGGTTATTGCTGTCATTTTTTCGGTAATTAACGGTTTTATAAGGATATCCATTTTTGTTTCTTTTTTGTTGCTAATTAAGCATTTATTCTGTTATTTCATCAATAAATTTTCAATTTCTTTAATTGCACTTTCAGCAAATATCACTTGCTGTGTGTTTAATATATCGTAAGTATTAAGCTGAGAAACAAGCTTTACTTTTGAATTTGAAATGTTTCGTGCCGATAAAATAATATTTTCGTTACCTTCACTTAAAACCAGCAATGACTTTTTGGTTTCAAACTTGAAATTTCTGAGAATTTCCATATAATCTTTTGTTTTAGGGGCTTCCAGTGAAAAGTCTTCAATAATTGTCATGTTGTTATTTTTCATTTTATGCGACAGTGCTGATTTTCTGGCAAGCCTTTTAACTTTTTTGTTTAGCTTGAAGCCATAATCCCTGGGTTTAGGCCCGAATGTAATACCACCTCCTCTTAAGATAGGTGATTTAATATCTCCCACGCGGGCAAAGCCTGTGCCTTTTTGCCTGCGCAATTTACGGGTACTTCCTTTTACTTCGCTTCTACCTTTTGTTTTATGGGTTCCCTGCCTGCTATTTGCAAGAATATTCTTAGCATCGAGGTAAATAGCGTTCTCGTTAGGTTTTATTCCGAAAATCTCTTTTTTGAGTTTAACGGTTTTTTCTGTTTTGTTGCCATTAATATTATATACTGCTAACTCCATCTTTCTAGTATTAAATATGAACCATTCGGACCGGGTACTGATCCTTTAACAATAACCAGGTTTTTTTCAGGAAAAATCTTCATTATCTGCAGGTTTATCATTTTGACCCTGTTTCCTCCTGTTCTTCCGCCCATTCTCATTCCTTTAAAGACTCTTGACGGGTCTGAAGAAGCACCTATTGAGCCGGGAGCCCTGACACGGTTTTTCTGCCCGTGAGTTTGGTCTCCCACACCATGAAACCCATGCCTTTTTACTACACCCTGAAATCCCTTACCTTTGGATATGCCGATCACGTCTATATATTCTCCCTCAATAAATACATCAGCCTTAAGAATATTACCAAAGTCTTTCCGATGTTCTTTTTCAAACCTTGTAAATTCGGCAAGTACTTTCTTAGGGTTAGTTTTTGCCTTGACAAAGTGGCCTTTTAAAGGCTTGTTTGTTTTTTCTTCTCTTTTGTCGTCAAAAGCCAGCTGGATAGCTTCATAGCCATCTTTTTCCTTTGTTTTTATCTGGGTAACAACACAAGGACCAGCTTCTATTATAGTACAAGGTATGTTTTTCCCTGCATCATCAAAGAAGCTTGTCATTCCGATTTTTTTTCCTATTAATCCGGACATTTTTTTTAATTTTAAAATACTATAGCGTAATCAATATTAAACCTTAATCTCAACTTCAACACCACTGGGTAACTCAAGTTTCATAAGTGCATCAACCGTTTTGGAAGATGTAGAATAAATATCCAGTAATCGCTTGTATGAGCAAAGTTCAAACTGTTCTCTCGATTTTTTGTTTACAAATGTTGATCTTAAAACCGTAAAAGTTTTTTTGTTTGTTGGTAATGGTATTGGGCCATTTACCACAGCACCTGTTGTTTTAACTGTTTTAACAATCTTTTCGGCTGATTTATCCACCAGATTGTAATCATACGATTTTAATTTGATTCTGATTCTTTGACTCACTTTTTTCAGTTTAAATTAATATATCAAATTATTGTATTTTAATACCATATGTTTTATATAGCACATCGTCGACAACATTTTTTGGAGCTTCCTGGTAATGCGAAAATTCCATTGTTGAGGTTGCACGTCCTGAAGACAGGGTGCGCAGATCCGTAACATAACCAAACATTTCACCCAATGGCACTTTTGCTTTTATAACCTGCATGTTCAATCTTGAAGAAATGCCGTCAAGGTGTCCTCTGCGCCGGTTAAGGTCGCTTGTTATATCTCCCAGGTAAATTTCAGGCGTAACCACTTCGAGTTTCATTATTGGCTCCAGTAATATATAATTTGTCTTTTTACTTGCGTTTTTGAATCCGATTTGCGCTGCAAGTTCAAAAGACAATGAATCCGAATCAACACTGTGATACGAACCATCTAAAAGTTTTATTTTCAGGCTGTTTAGTGGATATCCTGCTAAAACGCCATTAGACATTGCCTGCTTGAATCCTTTTTCAATTGCGGGTATGAACTCATTGGGGATATTGCCGCCTTTGATCCGATTAATGAATTGTAATCCGGAAATTCCTTCATCAGCCGGACTCATTTCAAAGGTTATATCAGCAAATTTTCCTTTTCCGCCTGATTGTTTTTTATAAATCTCGCGATGTTTAACGCTTGTTGTTATTGCTTCTTTGTAGGCTACCTGGGGAGAGCCCTGATTGCATAATACATTAAACTCCCTTTTAAGCCTGTCGAGCAGGATCTCAAGGTGCAGTTCACCCATGCCGCTAAGAATGGTTTGTCCGGAATCTTTATCTATTTTTATTTTAAATGTTGGGTCTTCTTCTGCCAGTTTTTTCAGTGCCAGGGCAAGTTTATCAATATCGGCTTGTGTTTTGGGCTCAACGGCGATGCTTATAACGGGCTCGGGGAATTTTATGGATTCGAGTAAAACAGGATGTTTATCATCAGTAAGTGTATCGCCTGTGTTGATATTTTTAAATCCTACTGCTGCTCCGATGTCGCCTGCATAAATCTGCTCTATCGGATTTTGCTTATTGGCATGCATTTGTAAGATTCTTGAAATACGCTCTTTTTTTGCTGTAGAAACATTCAAAACATGAGAACCTGCTTTCAACGAACCCGAATAAACTCTGAAAAAAGCCAATCTCCCCACATAAGGATCGGTAGCAATTTTGAAGGCAAGTGCAGCGAAAGGCCCGTTAATATTGGCTTTGCGTGTTTCGGGTTTTTTCGTCCTGGGATGAATACCGCTAATTCCTTCAACATCAATTGGAGACGGAAGAAATTTTACAACAGCATCAAGTAACAGTTGTATTCCCTTATTTTTGAAGGCTGAACCACAAACTACCGGAGTTATACGTCCGGCAAGTGTTGCCTGCCTAATAATGGTTATCATATCTTCCTTGGAAATATTGTTCGGGTTTTCCATAAATTTTTCCAGCAACTCATCACTTTCTTCAGCACAGCCCTCAATAAGATTCATTCTATATTCAGAAACGTTTGATTTCATTTCTTCGGGAATAGGTATCTCATTGAATTTCATTCCGAAGGATTTTTCGTCCCATACAAAGGCTTTTTCTTCCAACAAATCTATAATACCTTTGAAGTTTTCTTCTTCACCAATGGGCAACTGTATTGGGACGGCATTCATTCCTAATTGTTCTTTTATCTGGGAAATTACACCAAAAAAATCGGCACCCGCTCTATCCATCTTATTGATAAAACTTATACGGGGAACTTTATATTTATCAGCTTGCCTCCAGACTGTTTCTGATTGTGGTTCTACACCACCAACAGCGCAAAATAATGTTATTCCACCGTCCAATATTCTGAGCGACCGTTCTACCTCAACAGTAAAATCAACATGTCCCGGTGTGTCAATAATATTAATCTTGTATTGTTGCCCGTTATATTGCCAGTAAGTAGTAGTAGCAGCCGAGGTAATTGTAATACCTCTTTCCTGCTCTTGTTGCATCCAGTCCATGGTTGCCGCACCATCATGTACTTCACCCATACGGTAATTAACGCCGGTATAAAACAGAATACGTTCTGTAGTAGTGGTTTTACCGGCATCAATATGAGCCATAATACCTATGTTTCGCGTATATTTTAAATTCCTTTCCATGAACTTATATGATCAACACAATGTTAATTAAGATTCTTTTTTATTAAAACCTGAAGTGTGAAAAAGCTTTATTGGCTTCGGCCATACGGTGCATATCTTCTTTTCTTTTAAATGAACCACCCTCTTCTTTGCTTGCAGCGATGATTTCGCCGGCAAGTTTATCAGAGAGGTTTTTTTCACTTCTTTTCCTGGCAAAAAATATCATGTTTTTTATGCCTATCGAGATTTTTCTGTCAGGCCTTATTTCTGACGGTATCTGGAATACAGCGCCACCTATTCGCCGACTTCTTACCTCTACAGAAGGTGTAACATTTGCCAGTGCTTTTTTCCATAGTTCAAGCCCGTCTTCTTTAGTTTTTTCTGATACAATGTCTATGGCATCATAAAACTTTTTAAATGCAAGATTCTTTTTACCCTGTAGCATAATGTTATTTACAAACTTTGTAACCATTTCATCATTATACCTTGGGTCAGGAAGTAAAATTCTTTTTTTTGGCTTAGCTTTTCTCATTATTTTATATTGCTTTTACCTGTTTGCTGTTTTACTTATATTCAAATCTTATTATTTTTTATCCTTTTTCGGACGCTTTGTGCCATATTTTGACCTTCGTTGCGATCGTCCTTCAACACCGCTTGTGTCAAGTGCCCCACGAACTATATGATATCTGACACCCGGCAAATCCTTAACTCTTCCGCCACGCATCAAAACAATTGAGTGTTCCTGAAGATTATGACCTTCGCCGGGTATGTAAGCATTTACTTCTTTACCATTGGTAAGTCTTACACGTGCTACCTTACGCATAGCCGAATTCGGCTTCTTCGGAGTTGTAGTATATACTCGTACACATACCCCGCGGCGTTGCGGACATGAATCCAAAGCAGGCGACTTGCTTTTTCCTGTCATTTTTTTGCGCCCTTTGCGAACCAATTGTTGTATTGTTGGCATACTTATTAGTTAATAATTTTTTATATTATAGACAAAACATTCTTATTATTAGCAAATTAATAATAATAACTAAGTTTTTGGGAGTGCAAAGGTAAAAATATATTTTTTAAAACCAATAATGATTTTAAAAAATACCCCGAAAATTATAAGGATGGATGATATTTTAACCTCATTCCTGTTTTACTTTCAACAAATAAAACAACCCTAAAAAACAAGGGCACAAAAATATAAAACTTTTTTTATTTACCAATCAATTATTTATGTTTTTTATCAAAAGGATTTTTTCATTGAATGATCTTTTGCTTAAACCGGGATATTTGCAATACGGAAGTATGGATAACTGAAGTTTGTAAAAAGAAAATTATGTTGGCCATAATTGCTTTATCAAACTTTAACAGGTTGTCATCGGTTGCTTCTATATGTTTAATTTCAAAACTTTTTCATTATAGAATTCTTTGAACTTTTCCATTATCTGGTCGCGGATTTTTCGATAGTAATCCAATTCTTCATCTTCATTGCCTTTGAAAATAGCAGGATCCTTAAAACCAAAATGTGCTCTTTGCTTGACGTTACCGCTGAAAACAGGGCATGATTCATTTGCATCGTCACAAACTGTAACAATATAATCAAATGATTTATCAATATAGTCATCAACATGAACCGGAATATGATTGCTTATATCTATACCAACCTCATGCATTACTCTCACCGCAACAGGATTTACCTCTTTTTCGGGTTTTGTGCCGGCTGAATAAACAACCAAAGCAGGATCAAAACTTTTTAAAAAACCATGAGCCATTTGGCTACGGCATGAATTTCCAGTGCATAAAACAAGTATTTTCATAATCGAATTTTTTCAGATATTCGCATCAAATTTAAAAATTTTTTTATTAAACAAATTTTTCAGCCTGATTAATTCATAGTTAAGGGTGACGGGTTTACCCCGTTAAATAACAAAGTGATATATTATACAGGTTTAGATCATTAGCTAGATGTTGATTAAAACATCAATAATTTTAAAATAGTTTATTTAACGGGGTGAACGGGTGGTGAGAGGTAATCGGTAATCGGTATGATTTCAGTCGGCATTAAATATTCGTAATTCGTAATTCGATAAATTAACATATTCGTAATTCGGTACATTAAAAAACTTTCGAGCTTGTGATTTGGGATTTCAATTTTTTCTTACTATTTTTCGCTTTCAAATTGATCATTTGCTTGCATTTTCTTCCTATAGCTTTGGATGCAAGCAAATTACATCACTTTTTTGCTATTTAATTAAGTTTTATAAGATTTTATTTATTTTTGTTGATAGAGAGTTGTTATATAATGGTTAATAAATTATCGGGTGTAATAAAAAAGGTTTTTTTTCAATTGACAAAAAAGGTTAATCCTCCTGTATTTTTTGGAGCTGCAATAGGTGTTTTAGTAATCATTATTTATGGTGCTGTATGGACTGAATCTGCGGGAGTATTGTTTGAAAGGATTTTGAATTTCATAACCAAATACTTTGGTTGGTATTATGTTATTTTGGTTTCTTTTTTTCTTCTTTTTGTAATTTGGTTGTATTTCAGTAATTACGGAAAAATTCGTCTTGGGGGTGAAAATTCAAAACCTGAGTTTAATCGTCTTAGCTGGTTTTCGATGCTGTTTGCAGCCGGTATGGGTATGGGACTTGTATTTTGGGGTGTTGCCGAGCCAATTATGCATTATGCGGAGCCGCCAATGGCAGAGCCAAAAAGCATGGATGCTTTTAGGGAAAGTATGCGTTTTTCCTTTTTTCACTGGGGTTTTCACCCCTGGGCTATATATATTATTTTTGCAATAGGGATATCATATTTCCATTTTCGCCATAAACTTCCTTTAGCACCACGTTCACTTTTTTATCCGATCCTTGGAGAAAAGATATATGGTTGGGTTGGTCATGTTATTGATATTTTTTGTACACTGGGTACATTATTGGGTGTGGCAACTTCTCTTGGTCTTGGTGCTATGCAACTCAATTCGGGCATAAATGTCCTTGCCGGAATACCTTATAATACAGATATGCAGGTTGTTATTATAATCATTATTACAATAGTAGCTGTAATTTCAGTAGTTTCAGGATTAGCCAGGGGTATAAGGTATTTAAGCATAACGAATGTTTTTTTACTGTTCATTCTTTTAGTATTTATTTTTTTTGCCGGTCCTACGCTTTTTCAGCTTAAAATATTTGTAACAACTTTCGGTGATTATGTTCAGCAAATAATAAATACAAGTCTTTGGCTTGATTTACGACCTGATTCGGACTGGCAGTCTAACTGGACTCTTTTTTACTGGGGCTGGTGGCTTTCATGGTGTCCTTTCGTAGGTATTTTTATAGCCCGGATTTCAAGGGGGCGCACGATACGGGAGTTTATTTTTTTTGTATTTCTCATTCCCGTTATAGTTACTTTTCTGTGGTTTTCGGTATTTGGTGGTACAGCCATGCACATAGAAATATTCGGAAGCGGTGGTATAACTGCCATTGTACAGGAGAATGTGGCTATGTCGCTACATGCACTTTTGGATAATCTGCCTTTAGCTCAAATAACACAATGGATAGGAGTTCTTTTGATTATTATATTTTTTATCACCTCATCCGACTCCGGGTCTTTGGTAGATTGCTTGGTAACCTCAGGTGGAAATCCAGAACCTCCGACCGGTTTACGTGTTTTTTGGGGCGTATCTGAAGGAGCAATGGCAGCAGCATTGTTAATTGCCGGCGGGCTAAGTGCTTTGCAAACTGCCTCTGTTTCAGCAGGATTGCCCCAGAGTATTATTGTTCTGGCTTGTTGTTACAGCCTGGTAAAAGCATTAAGAAAAGATCACGCCATAAAGGGTGTTCCCGACCTGGAAAAACTCAAAGGTGATACAAAAAAGGATGAAGATGAAAATGAGAAAGAGTAGAAAAACTTCATAAAGTCAAACTTTTATCTATAATTGAATAATGAAATAACAAAAATCAAATTACAAATTGCAAATAACAAATTACAAATTCACCCTGTTAAATAGCTGATGATTGCATATTATGTGCGTAATTAATAGTGTATATTTAACAGGGTAAATCCCAATATTCAATTATCAAATTACAAATTCGGGTTTGTTTAGGTAATTGAAAATTTGATAATTGAAATTTGTTTACTCACTTAATGTTTAGTTTTATATGTGTTCGTTGTCTCGCAATGTTACTCCCTTCGGTCGTGGTCTCCCTTTGGTCGGCACGCTCGGCAGAGATTTATTATTTGAAAACTGTTATTTATATTTTGCTATTTGGTGCTTCTTTAAATCTAAGTTAGACTTTATAGACAGACTCTAATTATCATCCCTGAGTTAGCAATTTACTTTAATCTGTAGTATTCTTATAATTACGTGAGAATTTTACCCTGCAAGGTATTCCCGCAAGACTTTTATAAGGCGGTCAACATCACTGCGATCGTTGAAAAAATTAACCGACAAACGTATGTTTTGGTTTCTGATGGCTGCAAAAACCCCTTTATCTTTAAGATATAGAGCCATGGCTTGATTGCAGTACCCTGGAATATCAATACTGACAATCCCTGTTCGTTCTTTTTTGTTTGCCAGCGGACTTTTAATTTCTACAGGCAATTTGGAAAGTTCTTCTGTCATGTAACCGGTAATCTCCATTATTCTTTCTCTTATCTTTTTAAAACCGATGTTGTTCATATATTCGAAAGCGGTTTTAGCGCCTAAAAGTACCTGGTGATTCATGGTGCCGAATTCATATTGCCTGGCTGTTTCATATTGTTTGAATTTTTCATTTTTTTGTACCGGGATAAAATCGTAATCGGGTGGTAGTACTGATAGCCATCCTGTTATAGGAGCGGGAAACTGTTTGCGGTAATTTGGTGTGGTAAAGAAAAGACTTCCAACATGACCGGCACAACCCCATTTATGCAAAGATGCAGCCATTACATCGACAGACATTTTTTTCACATCTACCGGAAAAACCGGAAAACCTTGTGTGGCATTAACAATGAATAACAAACCTTTTTCTTTTGCTTTTTTGCCAAGTGTTTCCAGATCCTGGCGAAAGCCGGAACTGTAATTCACGTATGAAGTTATTATTGCCTTGGTATTTTCATCAACTGAATCAATGATGTGGTCAACAGGATAACGGTTATCCGGCAAAGGCTTTACATATCTGATCTTTATATCCTGTCCTTCAAATGGTACATTGGTAGCAGGAAACTCATCATACATGGTTATTATATTAAATTTTTTGCCGAAAGCTTTTTTCAAGGATAGTGCCACAAGGGATAAAGCAACAGATGTGTTTGGCAGGAATGTTATATTTTCACCGCCTGTATTAATAATTCTTCCAAGTGTATCGTAGAACTTTCTGATAGATTCAGCATCTTCTTCCCAGCTTATGTCACCATACCGGCAAAGCTTTGAATACTTATCACAAACGGTTTCATAAACCGGCATGGGTAGGGGAGACATTCCGGCACTCTGAAAAAAAGCAAGGTTATCCGTTACGGGAAAATCTTTACGTATTTTTTTCCAGTCAGTTTCTTTTTTCATTGATTTCACCGGTTAAATGGTTCGACAGGTTTAATTTAATACTATTATTACTTGATATATTTTTTAATTTTTGTCTGATGTTAAAATTCAAAAAATCTCTTTCCGGCAGCAGTGATGGTGCAAAATTTGAAACCGGATTATAAAGGAGACTATTATTGCGTTTTGTTTCGGATAAAAATTCCAGGTTAGCGTTGAGCATATTGACAAAAATTAGCAAGATGCTTAGTATGAAAGCCGTTTTAACAAATCCTGAAAATATGCCGGCAATTCGGTTAAAAATATTTGGAAGTATCATTTTGAATAATCTTTCAACTATTTTTCCCAATAGATATACTGCCATTAGTACAACTATAAAAATAATAATGAAGCTTATGATCTTGATTGTCATAATATTAACATCCAGAAGCCCGTCAATTATCAAACCTATAATGTCTGAAATCAATACTGCCAGGAATATACCAACAATCAGTCCAGCAAGTGAAGCTACTTCTAAAATAAAGCCCTTCCGGAACCCGCGGATAGCCCCAAGTGCAAGTGGAATTGCCAATATTATATCAAGATAGTTCATTTGCAAATGTTTTGAATAAGTTATAAACAAAAAACCGATTCATATTTTTGTCAGACATTTTCATGACCTGTGTATTATTTTATACGTCAGTTCTTTCAAAAGTTCACCATGGCCGGTTCTTACATTGCCAATTCCTTTCGATTTCACATCATATTGCCGAAGGTATGAAAATATATTAATAATGCTTCTATAGTTGTAGTTTGAAGCTGCTTTTTTATATTCTTTAACGAAGAAAGGGTTTACGGAAAGTTTTGAAGCAACATTTTTTTCTTGCTTATTTGCTAATGAGTGGTAAATTAACAATTTCGAAAAATATTTGTACAACATAGTAAGGATAAAGCCGATATAGTGGTCTTTAGGGTTCGATTCGAAATAAAAAACAATACGGAAAGCTTTTATCTCATTTTTTTCTCCCAGTGCCTTCTGAAATTCAAAAATATTATAGTCTTTGCTGATACCAATGTTTTCTTCAATAATTGCCGTCGTAATTCTTTCGCCTTTATTTAAACCAATAAACAGTTTGTTTATTTCATTAACAATTTTTGAAAGGTTGTTTCCCAGGTAATCTGCCAGAAGTTGTGTGGCTACCGGTTCTATCAAATAGCCTTTGCGTCTGACATAATCTGATATCCAGTCGGGAATTCTATAGTCGTATATTTTTTTACTTTCGTATAATATGCCGTTTTTTGCTATTGCTTTAGCTGCTTTTCTTCTTGTATCAATCTTTTTGTATTTATAGCAAAAAACAAGGATAGTGGTTTTTTGGGGATTTTCGAAATAGCTTACATATTCGTTCATTTTCTCTTCAAAGCGTTCCTTGTTTTGTTCCAGGTTCTGTGCTTCCCTCACTATAACCACCTGGTGGTTAGCCATCATTGGATAGCGCCTGGCAGTGCTTATTATGGTATTAAAATCAGTGTCTTTTCCATAAAAAATGCTTTGATTAAATTCCCGCTCTGATTCGTTAAGAACATTTTTTTCAATGTAATTGGATAAAGCATCAATATAATATGGTTCTTCACCCATAAGAAAATAGACAGGGTAATATATTTTGTTGCGTAGATCTTTAATGACATTTTCAATTTTCATTTGTATAAAATATATTTAACGTACGGATTTTTAATAAAGTATATTTGTTAATATTTGCGTTTTTAGTTCTTAACCCATGAAGCCCTCATGCTTTATTGTTCCCTTCGGTCACGAGATCGGTTACTCGCTTTGCTCGTGAGATCGCTTCGCTAAGTTCGCTAAGTTCATGTTCTTTTTGAACGTTTAGTTAATGAGGGTTTCATCTGTATCTGTTTGTTTTTTAGTAACGGTTGATGAGTAACGGGTTCTCGCTACACTTAACTATGGTTTTAAAATTAATCATTTACAAATTTTAAAATTTTATGCAAGTTTGCAAAAAAAACTTTACGCAGAAGTAATTTTGATTAAATAAAAAATATAAACCGATATATTTGATTAACTGTTTGTGAATGAAAAAACTTAATCTTCCCGATTATACTTTTAAATTTAAAAAGTTTGAAGAAAAAACTTTTATTTTTGATTCATTCAGGAAAAAGTATGTTGCTTTGACGCCTGAGGAGTGGGTAAGGCAGAATTTCCTGACATACCTTGCCGAAGAAAAGGGTTACAGGCGATCTCTCATAGTTGTTGAAGCCCCGGTAAAATATCTCAGTATGAAAAAGCGGTGCGATGCATTGATTTATAATTCAAAAGGGGAAAGGATAATGATAATAGAATGTAAGTCGCCGGATACGGTATTGTCGCAAAAAACATTTGACCAGGCAGTTCGTTACAACTTTCCGTTACAGGTCAAACACCTTACAATTACCAACGGTTTGATGCATTATTGTTGTGAAATAGATTATTTATCGGGGGAATATAAATTTTTGGATGTTGTTCCTGGGTTTTTTGATTGAAATATAAGCCGGGTCTTTTCCGGAGGGTTTGAAGCTAAAGATTAATAATTGTATGAATGGTAAAAATTAATTCAATTTTCGATCTTCAATCCCCAAATGCTGATCGTAGGCTGCTTGCTATAAATTGCCGGTTAATATTTGCTGTTTCATGCGCGAAGGGCTTATATAGATTATCCGGAAATAAAGATCAAAACGAAAATTATTGTAAAAAAAATGCCTGCCGTAAGACAGCAGGCATTTTTTTGTTAAAGCCAATTTGACCCTATAACTCTTCTCTGAGTTCTTCTAATCTTTCGCCGGAGCGTTCAAGAATTTCATACATTTTTTCCGGATTTTCTTCAAGATAATTACCCCATTCATTAAATACTGCTTCATTTACATTAAGATCTTCATACACTTTCAGTAATTCCGATTGGTATTTTTCAGCTGCTTCCGTGTATGCATCCATATCTTCTCCAAAATCCT
Organism: Bacteroidales bacterium; assembly: GCA_003567625.1. Classification (GTDB taxonomy): domain Bacteria; phylum Bacteroidota; class Bacteroidia; order Bacteroidales; family UBA7960; genus PUKZ01. The sequence continues at coordinate 38,429 of PWZB01000134.1, forward strand.
CTGACATATATTTTTCAGATAAATAAATCATTTGTGCATATATTTCTATATACGCATCTTCAGAAAATTCCCTAGCAACTTCTTCTTTTTCTTCTTCTTTCTTTTCTTCTTTTTCTTCTTCAACATCTTTTGGCGTTTCAGCGCATCCAGCTACAATCATTGCTATAATTGTAAAACTGGCGAATAAAAATAAATACCTTCTCATAAAAACCTCCGTTTTTGTAATTAAAAAATAAATTATAAAGGGCAAAAATAAAAAATCTATTTTTAGAAAACAAAGATTTACCTGTTTTTTTTTGAAATCATCATTCAGCCTAGTGCAAATAATTTTATACCTGCTTTTATTCCATGCCCGGACTATTTTTTATTTTTGACAGGACATTGTGTAAACAAGAGTATTAAAAAATTCGAAATATAATAAAAAAAGTCTTACTTTAGCTGTTATTGTTCATAGGTTTTTTTTAACATTCATATTGTTTTAAATTAATTATTTGTAACTGTTCAGCATATTGAGATGTTAAAAACCCGAAGGGCATAGGTTATGGAGTGTGAGAGTGTGAGAGTGTGAGATTTGTTAGGAGAAATGAGTATTTGGTGAGCTTTAACCAGTAGTTGAAAGTGACAACCCGTTCCCCGTATTAAAATTGTTAATAAATTTGAAAAGCTGAATAATTACAGTTATTGTTAAAAATATAAATATTTTTTTTATGTTAAGATATTGCTGTTTGAATACGTTTTTTTTGATTTTTTTCTTTTTATTTCCTTTTTTTCTGCCTGCACAGCAGGTAGGGTTTATCATGCCGGCTGATATTACTCCTGATGATTATCTGGAAGGGCGTATAATTTTCAAGGTAAAGCCGGATGTGGCATCCTATATCGAGTCGAAGGGTGTAATGCCCGATGATCTGCAGCGGGTTGTTGGGCAAATTGAGGGTTCAGAGCCCAGGCGAAGCTTCCCGGCACATTCCCCTCCCGAACGAAAATATCATGAAACAGGTTTTCCGCTTGTTGATCTCACACGCATTTATTATATTGACATTCCGCCGGAAAGAAACTTAGAGCAAGCCATAAACCATCTTTATCTTACCGGCAAGGTGGAATATGCGCAACCTCATTTTATCCCCGGGTTATTACAACACTATCCTGATGATCCTTACCTGGATGATCAATATTATCTTGAAAAGATACAGGCTTTTGATGCGTGGGAAATTTCCCTGGGAGATACAAATACGGTTATAGGGATAATTGATACCGGTACGGATCTGTGGCATCCTGATCTTAAGAACAGCATTAAATATAATTATGATGATCCTATAAATGGTGAGGATAGTGATAATGACGGATTTATTGATAATTTTTACGGATGGGATTTTGGCGAGGGTAACAATATGCCGCAGTACAACGTACATGCTCATGGTGTTCATGTTTCGGGCATTGCCGCTGCAACACCCGATAACGGTACGGGCATTGCCGGGACGGGTTATTATTCAAAATTTTTGCCGGTCAAGATAGATGATGAGTTTGGCAGGCTTATCAAGGCTTATGAAGGAATAGTTTATGCTGCAGACAGGGGCGCAGATGTTATTAATTGTTCATGGGGCGGTACACTGGGCGGGGGCCCATACGGTGAAGATATTATCAATTATGCCATATTTAACAGGGATGTGCTGGTTGTTGCCGCAGCAGGCAACTCCAACAACCAGGAACCTTTATACCCGGCAGCATATGAATATGTTTTGAGTGTTGCAGCAACTGATCAAGAGGATGTTAAAACAGGTTTTTCCAGCTTTGGTATTACCGTTGATGTAAGTGCTCCCGGGGTAGATATACTTTCAACCTGGCCTAACGCCTCATATGTTGAAGGAGCAGGTACATCTATGGCCGCACCTATAGTTTCAGGCGCAGCTGCTATCATGAGATCCCATTTCCCGGATTATAACGCGTTGCAAATAGCCGAACAGATAAAAGCTACCGCAGATAATATAGATACTATTGCAGAAAATCTGCCATATGCCGGATTGCTCGGAACCGGAAGAATAAACCTTTACAGGGCTTTGACAGAAACAGACCACCCGTCGCTCAGGCTCACGGAGCATATACATACACCCGATGAATACTCGCTCTATAGTGCCGAAGATACTATGATCGTTGCCGGTACTTTTGTGAATTTCCTTGCACCGACAGAAAATATTGATGTACACATTTCATCAACATCACCATACGTGGAACTAATTGAAAGTAACTTTCAAACCGGACAGCTTGAAACAATGGGGCAAGTAAATAATCATGACCAGCCTTTCACGATCAAGCTGAAGGAAAATATCCCCATTAATCATTACATAGAATTCAAACTGACTTATACAGATGATGAAAGTTATGAAGCAGTGCAATACTTTTCAGTATTTGTTAATATTGATTATCTGCTTATTGATGCCAACAGGATCACAACCACTCTTACGAGCAGGGGAACACTGGGATATAACTATCCAAGTTATCAGCAGGGAGTGGGTTTTTTGTATGACCGGGGCAGGACGATGATCAAGTGTGCAGGGTTGATTGCCGGAAAAAGCACCAGTTATGTTGTTGATAATATATATGGAGCTGAGAAATATTCTTTTAACCAGTTATTTATACCTTTAGAAAATATCAACAAACTTGATGAACCGGAACATGCAGATTTTGAAGCTATCGGCTCATTTAAAGATGATGAAGGTTATCTTTACAGTCTGAATATCAAAGTTGACCAATATGCATATGCATGGAGCGAGTCGCCTGAAGATAAGTTTATTATACTTGCATATGATATAATCAATACAGGTGATGAAGATATCAACAGTTTTTATACGGGATTTTTTGCAGACTGGATAATAAGCGATAATAAGCAACATCGTGCCGCTTTCGACGCTGAAACACGTATGGGTTATGCTTATTCTGCCACAGGAGGTTATTACAAAGGCATAAGCCTTATCAGCGACGGCAATTTCAGCCATTATGCATTTGATAATAATGGCTTCGGAGGTAGCATAAATATTAGCGATGGCTTTACCAATTTTGAAAAATATACGGCACTTAAGACCAATCGCCCTGGTGCCGGCATTTTTGATGCCGATAACGATATAAGTACATTGGTAAGCACCGGCCCATACAGCTTTTCGCCCGGAGATACAGTAAAGGTCGTATTTGGTATACTTGCAGGTGATAATATTGCCGACCTTAAATCAAGTGCTGATGCAGCACATGAACTCTACCAGGAGATGTATGATAATGATACAACTAATGTTGCAGGAGTTTATGAAAAAGAAGATAAATACCACGTGTTTCCCGTTCCTTTTTCAAATAAGCTCAATATTGCTTTTGAAGCTCAGGTCCCCGAACGCTACACTATAAAAATCCTGAACATGCAAGGAAAAACCGTGCGTGTGTTGCATGACGAACAACTACTGCAGGGATATCAAAACCTTTCATTTCATTTGCCGACGCTTGGTGCCAATAATGAGGCATTTATATTAAAGATCCGTGCCGGTAATGAAATTACTTACAGGAAAATAATTCAGACAATTAATTAGAGTCTGTCTATAAAGTCAAACATTTATCTAAAATTGAATAATGAAATAACAAATCTCAAATAACAAATTACAAATAAATTCCAAAATCCAATTTCCAAAATTCCAAACCTGCCCCGTCTTGTTTTGGTCATTGATATTTTGAAAATTGGAATTTGTTTGTTTTTTGATGCTTGTTGTTTGGTGCTTGTTTGTTCTTGGTGCTTCTTTAAAATTAAGTTAGACTTTATAGACAGGCACTAATTAAAGTCGCTCTATTCTAAATATCGGTTGATTTGAGAAAAATAACTATGTTTGCCATTGAACACGGTGATTAAGTTCAAAATCCTAAGAATTTTGAACTTTGGATTTTATTCAATGATTTCTAAAAACACAATTTTTTAAATCTATCAATCATTTATTAGAATAGATACATTAGAGTTTGTCTATAATGTCAAACTTTTTTCAATAACGAATATCGATTAACTTTTCAGTTAAGGTTAATAACTTTTTAAAAACTTTCAGAGTGTTGTCTTTATTGGTGCCGCGATAAAGGTTAATTTTGCGGAACGATTGTTTGTTTAATATTGCCATTGTAAGCACTAAAATGTACAAAATATTAAAGCCTTACATTACTATTGTAGCAGGTGTAGTTTTTTTATTACTTGTGATATGGGGGATATTGTTTTTTTTTCAAAAACAAATTACTGCTGTAGCAGATGACCCCGAAAGCCTGATCCCCTCGGATGCCATTTTTGTTATTTATTTCAACGAACCGATTGAAAGTACTGTAAAACTGCGTGAGACAATATTTTGGAAAGACCTTTCAAAAATTGAACAAATAGACAAGCTTGATAAATCCATTACTTTTATTGATTCCATTGTAAATAGTTCTGAACAAGTACAAAACCTTCTTAAAGAAAGCAAACTATGGGCATCCTTTCATAATGTGCAACAAAATAAACGTGCAGGATTGTTTAATCTCAAGCTGAAACAGCAGCGATTTGCTTCAAAGAACATACCGGAACTGTTGCAAAAAGACCTTGATTTTAAAATATTAAACCAATATAAATTTCTGGATGCCAAAATTATTAATGGAAAGTTTCGGGAAAATGACAGCTTGTTTCTCTCTTTTTATAAAGGTAGTTTATTAATTAGCAATCAAAGCAAATTGGTTGAAACATCAATTACCCAATATAATTCGGGTACAAATATTTTATCCGATGATGATTTTGCCAGGCTTAAAGAATTGTCGGGTAATGATGATAAAATATATTATGATCTTCGCAATTTATGCAGTAATATTAATAAAATTGCAGATATTGACAATCACCTGTTTTTTGATTGTGAGAGTTTTGGCACCTGGCTGGCATGGGATATTAATTTATATGATCAGTTTTTGACATTTAACGGATTTATCCTGCCAGAAAAAGAGGATAATTTGATAACAGGCGTTGAACCACAAGAGCATCTATTATTGCCGGTAATACCTTCTGGTTCTTTTTTCCTGGTTACCCAAACCCCCGCCGAATCATATTTTGACCTGGTCAAACAAGCCGGGTATACCCTGTTTGTGAAAGATGTCCATACCAAAGAAATATCCCCCTTATTGGCAATGTATATTAATGATAGTGTTTCTGTATCAGGAATTATTGAAGAATATGATTTGAACCGGTTAAACATTAGTGATTATTTTGCCGGTGAATATGACGACGACATGTATTTGTATAAAACCGATAATAATAAGATATTCGAAAAACTTATCGGATATGGTGTTTCAGAAGATTTTGAATATGTCATTCATAAAGACAGTTTCCTGGTAGCTTTTACTGATATTGATGCTGTGGGAAAATGGTACGGGTTTTATAAAAATCATCAAACTTTTTATCATGCTCAAAACGCAAAGAGCATTATTAACCATTTGCCCGCAGTTGGCAACTATTTTGTTTATGTCCATATTCCTGACGTGATTCTATTTATGAACGATATATTTACACCAGGCACAAGAGATTTTTTGGATGCTGATCGCCGGATCGTTGAACGTTTTGAAGGTCTCGCAGTTCAGATAACACATCAATCCGGGAAACTTTTTCAGAACCATGCAATCATAAGCCATGACCCTTATACATTGAATATACCGAGAAAAAAGTGGGAGGTTTTGCTCGACAGTACCTTGAATAGAAAATTGTTTAATGTTGTAAATCATGTTGATAATTCCGAGGAAATAATAGTGACTGATAAAGCCGATATGCTTTATTTGATAAGTGATTCAGGACAAATCCTGTGGAAACGCAAGTTGCCTGAAGCTATAATGTCAGATATTTACCAAATTGATTATTACAAAAACAACAAATATCAATACCTTTTCAACACTCCTGATTATATATTCCTTATTGACCGGCTGGGCAGAGATGTGGCAGATTATCCGTTAAAACTTCCGCAAACTGCTTCAGCACCCATGGCTGTTTTTGACTATGAAAACAATAAAAACTACAGGCTACTGGTGCCAACCGAAAACAAAACTATTTTGAATCTTGATAAGACTGGGAGTAACGTTGACGGATGGCAATACACCAAATCAAAAAACATTGTCAAAAGACCTGTTCAGCACATAAGGCTTGAGGAAAAAGATTTTTTGTTTGTCATAGATACCACCGGAGTACCTGAAATACTTAACCGGAGAGGACAGGTTAGAGTAAAAACACCAAAGAGAATGGCAATATCGCAAAATAATCGGGTTTATTTTGATGATGACCCCGGTAAATCGCATTTTATGATTTCAGCGAAAAACGGTCATCTGATCGAAATAACCATCAATGGAAAAATCTCAAAATTTGCAATAGATGATTTTTCCGGTAATCACTTTTTTGTTTATCATGATTTAAACAGTGATGGAAAAAAGGATTATTTGTTTTTGGATAATGACCTGTTATCAGCTTATGATTTCACAGGCAGGCAATTATTTTCTTACAGGTTTGAAAATAATATTGATGAAAGACCCTTTGTGTTTGATTTTAACGAAAAAGGTGTTTTTATTGGGATAGCTGACAAAGACGCAAAAAAAATATATTTAATATCATCCGCAGAGGGGAAAAATATTATTCCGATTGGTATAAAAGCAGATGTGCCATTTGTGGTTAAAAAAACCGGAACTCATCAGATATTTGAAATTATTAAAGGATTGGATAAAATTGTAAGAAGCTATGAGATTACATTTTAGATGTCGTCTTTTTTATACGGATTAGTTAAAGTAAATATAAAGGTTGCATATTTGTCTTGTATGAGCTGTTATATTATATTTTTATGATGAAATTTTTTTCTTATAGACAGAAATAATGAAATAAAAAATAATTTTTTAAAAAACATTTAAAAAAATTTCGTTGTATTTATTTTTATGTGTTAATTTGTATTTATTTTATATAAAAAAAGTCGTTAACCGTTTTTGTGTTTATAAGCATGGCTTTTAATATGAATGCATGTATATAAATAAGGTATTTAGAATTTTAAAACAAATAAACTCTGATCTATGAAAACAAAATACAGACTTTTCAAAGCCTTTTTTTTGACCTTCTTTATTGCGTCAGCACCATTTTTTCATTCCTGTGATTATAGTTACCTGGATATTTTAGACGAAGATGTACATTATACTTATGAGCCGACGTATGCCTTACCTGTTGTGAAATCGGTTATAACTATTAATGATCTGTTTGACGTTGATGAAGAGCCGACAATAGTAATTCAGGACGATAATCTTATAAAGTTGGTTTATTGCGGAAGGGTATATTCATTAAGAGCTGAAGATCTGTTTTATATTGAAAGCCTTGAATCGGATTTTTCATATTCTTATTCGCCGCCTTCCAAATCAGATAATGTATCGGAAACGTTTCAATTTTACTTCGATATGGCCGGACAAGTGAGAATTGATGAATTTAAGTTCAGGAGTGGGCAGCTTGAGATTGATATTTCAGCTGATGAGCTTATTAATGATGGATATGAACTGGCATTTGCAGTGAACATACAAAACTCCGATGATGGTTTTGGAAATGAGTTTAGCGAAGAGTTCCTTTTGCAAAATACCCCGGTTGAGTTTGACCTTGATGGATATACATTCGTTTTTGAAGAAGATGATGAAGGGAATTATTTAAATATCGATTATACAATCAGTGTTGTAACTCACGGAGAGCATAATCCTCCATACGATCTGGTTTTTACAAAAACCATAAAAGATAATGATGCTATTCAATATGAACATATAATCGGATACCTTGATAATTTTGATTTTTCTGTTGGTACTGACACTATTGAGCTTGGGATATACAAAGAAAGTACCTTAAGCGAAATCTTTTTTAAAGAACCATATATGGATGTATTTGCTGAAAATTCAATAGGATTACCCCTTGACATACATTTTGACAGGTTCATTTTTTACAATGATGAAGGCGATACCACGAATGTAGGAGGACACGGTTTTCATGATAACAACCCCTGGAGAATTAATTATCCCTCAGTTATGGGTCAGACAGAAATGACGGATATTACACTCGACCGCAATAATACAAACCTTGATGATTTGCTGGCCATTAGCCCGATAGAAGCAAAATATGAAGTAAGAGGAGAAACAAACCCCGATCAAGACACCGGTATTTCCAATTTTATTAGATATGACAGCCGGTTTGATATAGATGTAGAGATAAATTTACCACTTCACGGAAACGTTCAAAATTACAGGTTTTTGGATACACTTGAATTTTCTATGAAAGAACACGAAGCCGGTGAAATAATTGAATGGATTGAATTAAAGTTCGTAATTGATAACGGTTTTCCTATTGACCTTGCAATGCAGGCATATTTCCTTGACGAAAACGATAATGTGCTTGCCGGATTGTTTGAGGATTATGAAGAAATTTTTAAAGCCGCCAAAGTTGATACGGAAGGCAAGGTTACGGAAGAAACACGGGAGGAAACAATAATCTTTGTTGAACATGACAAAATTGATGAAGTTGCCGATGCTGAATACATTGTTGTATCATTCAGTGCTGCTACTCAACAGGAAAGTAACCCACCCAAGGGTAGTGGTGACCCGTTTAGCGTTAAAATATATGATTACTATACTGTTGGTGTTCAACTCGGTACAAGAGTAAAATTGTCTGCTGATCTTGAATTTTAGGTTTAAATTAGTATTGTTGTTTACAAAAAAAATTAATAATATTATTTTTAGATATATGAAAAAGAGATATTTTAATAACGGTAAAGCAATTTCCTTTTTATTGCTTTCATTTTTAGTTTTGACTAATAATGTTGGTGCGCAACAAGTTTCAACATTATATTGGATGCAGGGTGTTCCGCAATCAATCTATTTCAATCCCGGGTTAACGCCTGATGCCAATATTTACATGGGTATGCCGGGCTTGTCGGCTGTGCATGTTAGATATGCAAATTCAGCGTTTAGAATAGATGATTTGATCAAGAGAAATGACGATGGCTTATTTTATATTGACGACAACAACATGCTTTCAAAGCTGGGTGAAAACAATTATCTGGGTGTTGGCGCCCAGGCTGAACTTTTAGCTTTTGGCTTCCGTGTCGAAGAAAATTATTTCTCTTTGAATCTGACAGATAAAGCCGATGTCCTTTTTACATATCCTGACGATTTTATGTATTTATCGCTTAAAGGAAATGACCATTTCAGGGAAAAAGACCAGGCGGCGGATTTTGCCGGACTTGGGGTCAATGCTTCTCATTATCGTGAGCTTGGCCTCGGTTTTTCAAGGCAATGGCTGGATGAGCTCAGTGCAGGCGTGCGTGCCAAATTATTATTCGGTATTGCAAATATTAATGTTGAAAAATATGATTATGTGTTTTATACAGATCCCGAAACTTATGGATTAGATTTTCATTCGTATATGTTATTAAATACATCCCAGTCTTTCATCGACATTGAAGTGGATGACGACATTACAGAAATTGATATGACAACAAGGGATTTTGAATTACAAAATTACATGTTAAATTTTAATAATTTGGGCTTTGCAATTGACCTTGGAGGCGTATATGAAATTGATGAAAGATTTGAAGTGGGTTTGAGTGTTTTAGATCTGGGTTTTATCAGTTGGAAATCGGATGTTGAAAACCTGGTATTGGAGCGCGCGTTTAACTTTGAAGGATTTGATTTGAATGATATTATAAATTTTATAGATGATGCGGATGATGATAATGATTTTGACTTTGGTCAAATATTGTCAGACACCCTAAATGAATGGATTAATTTAGAACAAACATATAATAGTTACCGGACTATGTTGCCGACAAAGATCCTGCTTTCCGGTACTTTCAATATAACAGATATTCATAAAACGGGTCTGTTGTTCAGGGGTGATATTTTTGAAGGCAACTTCTATCCTTCCGTTACTGCAGCTTATCACATTCAGCCTATTCCGCCTGTCGGAGCTTCGTTATCCTATTCATATATGCATAACAACTTTTCTAATATTGGATTAGGGTTCCATCTTAATTTTTATCCGTTTCAATTTTACCTTGTTATGGATAATTTTATTCCTTCGTTATACCCGCATACAATTCAAACTACAACATTACAACTGGGGATCAATTGGGTTTTGGATTACATGCCGTATGTTGCAAGACCTATGTTTTCATGGTAGGATAGAATTTGGTTAGTTTTTTCGGGTTTTTTCGTATCTCTTTAATATTTTATTAATGGAACCAGGCTTTAAACCCCTTTTTCTGATATGATTAACAAAATTATATTTATAGGAGCCGGAAACCTTGCCACTCATTTAGGAGAAGCATTTTTAAATGCCGGAAAAGAAATATTGCAGGTATATAGCAGAACTGAAAAGTCTGCCTCGGAGCTTGCCGTTAAATTGAATTGTTCATATACTACCGATCTGGAAAAGCTTTTGAGCGGAGCTGATCTGTACATTATATCAGTTGCTGATTCCGCCATAGAAAAAATAGCAGAAATGCTTCCTTTTGATAATGTTTTGGTTGCTCATACTTCCGGAAGTACCGACATTAAAGTTTTAAAGAGAAAAAACCTCAGACCTGCTGTTTTTTACCCATTGCAGACATTTTCAAAAAATGTTGAAGTTAACTTTTATGAAGTGCCCCTGTTTTTGGAAGCCTCTGATAATAAAGACCTCGAAAGACTAAAAATCCTGGCAGGATTAATTTCATCAAAGGTTTATTCAATTGATTCACAACAACGGGTAATGTTGCATATTGCCGCCGTTTTTGCCTGCAATTTCACTAATCATATGCTTTATATTGCCGAATACTTGTTAAAACAAAATAATATGGATTTTGAAATCCTGAAGCCTCTGATAAGTGAAACTATAAGCAAAGCCGGGCATATAGGTCCATTTAAAGCACAAACCGGCCCTGCTGCCAGAAATGATAAATACATCATTGAACTACATTCCGAAATTTTGTCAAATTATGAAAATTATCAAAAATTTTATAATTTTATAACCAATAGTATAATTTCAAAGTATTGTTATAAAAAAGAAGAAGATAAATAACAAAATAATGGCGAATTTTATAAAACGTTTATCAAAAATTGACACGTTTATTTTTGATGTTGATGGAGTTATGACAGATGGTATAGTAATTCTTTCTCCAACCGGTGAGATATTTCGTACCATGAATGTTAAAGACGGATATGCATTACAGCTTGCTGTTAAAAAGGGCTATAAAATTTTCATAATTTCCGGGGGATATTCTGAGAGTGTCATAACCAGGTTCAATAAGCTTGGAATAAATGACATTTATCTTGGAGTCAGTAATAAGCTTGATGTTTATCATAAAATTCTTGAGCAACACAAGATTTCTCCCGATACTATACTATACATGGGTGATGATATACCCGACTGCAAAGTCATGAAAGAGGTAGGTTTGCCCGTATGCCCTGCTGATGCAGCAGAAGAAATAAAAGCAATATCCTTATATATTTCATTAGCAGATGGCGGAAAAGGATGTGTCAGGGATATAATCGAGCAGGTTATGAAAGTACAGGATAAATGGTTTGATGATGATGGATTTCACTGGTAGTGTAATCTTTTTTATTTATTAAAAATACCCATAGCGTAACTTTACATGTTTGTTTATCTTAAACTTTTTCGTTGGCCTAATCTTTTGGTCATTGCCTTTACACAGTATTTGTTTCGCTATTGTATTGTGGCACCTGTTATTAAACAGCATGATATTCCCTTTTTTTTTACAGATTTTGAATTTTTCTTGCTGGTATTAGCTACAATTATGGTAACTGCAGCTGGCTATGCAATTAATGATTATTTTGATTTACGTATTGACAGGATAAATAAACCGCACAAAATTATCCTGGGCAAAGAATTGTCAAGAAGAAAAGCAATACTGGCACATACAATTCTCAATATCCTGGCAGTTATTGTCGGGTTATATCTGGCCTATTTAGTGAAATACTTCCTTTTGGCAACCGTTTTTATTGTAGTCCCGGCAATGCTGTGGCTCTACTCAATACGATATAAACGCAAGTTTCTGATTGGAAATATTTTAGTATCTTTTCTTTCAGCAATCGTTATTGCTATTGTCTGGGCTTTTGAGTACAGGGGGCTTCTGCTTAAATATGAATATGAAATTACTGCCGCTCCCGAAATTATAAGCCAAATAAACCAATTTCTTGGCGTGTATATGGTGTTTGCTTTTCTGAGTTCATTTATCAGGGAAATAATAAAAGATATTGAAGATATTAAAGGTGATTTGAAAACAGGTTGCAAAACAATCCCGATAGTTTCGGGGATCAGAAATTCAAAAAAGCTTATTATTGTAATGGCTGTAATATTGATATTTTTTGTAGGATATTTTCAGATTCCTCTCCTTCGCTTAGATTATGATCTTATTTTTGCATATCTGTTGTTTACCGTTCAAATACCTTTGATTTTATTCATAAACAGAATAAATATTGCAAAAGAAAAAACCGATTATACCATCAACAGCTGGTTTGCCAAAGCTATTATGATCGCCGGTGTTTTTTCCATGTTTTTGTTTTATTTTTACTTGTAAAGCGTAATGATTTTTTTTGAAAAACTGAAAAAATACGATATAATAATTGCATCAAAGTCTCCCCGACGGCAACAACTTTTAAAGGAAGCACAAATCCCCTTCCGGGTTATTACAAAAAGTATTTCAGAAGATTTTAATGATTCTTTGCCGCCTGGGCAGATAGTATTGCAGCTTTGCCGTTCCAAAGCAAAGGCTTATACCTGTTTGTTAACAAAACCTGAGATCATTTTGATTACTGCCGATACTATAGTTTATATTGACGGAAAAGTATTAAATAAACCAGAAAATAAACATGAAACAGCAAAAATGATGAAGTTACTTTCAGGTAATATTCATGATGTTTTTACCGGGGTTTGTATTAAAACCGTAAAAAAGGAAAAAGCTTTCTATGAAAAGACTAGTGTTGAGTTTGAGAAGCTAACAAATGAAGAAATAAATTTTTATCTTGAAAACTATAAAACATATGATAAAGCAGGTGGATATGGCATCCAGGAATGGATTGGTCTTATAGGTA
>PWZB01000186.1 GCA_003567625.1 Bacteroidales bacterium
CTCCTTAAAAGAAGCCGGGGCAATGATGGGCTCAGGCGGCATGGTTGTTATGGACGAATCAACCTGCATGGTCGACGTATCAAAATACTTTCTTGACTTTACACAAAAAGAATCCTGCGGATATTGTTCACCATGCAGGCTAGGAACAAAACAAATGCTTGATATTCTCAACGATATTGTTGAAGGAAAAGGGAAACCGGAAGATATGGACCTGTTAATGGATTTAGCCATAAGCATTAAAGCAGGTTCGCTCTGCGGACTGGGACAAACAGCTCCAAATCCCATAATCACAACTATCAAATATTTCAGACAGGAATACGAGGAGCATATTAATGACAAATTATGCCGGGCAAAAAAATGTAAAGCTTTAATCTCTTTCTATATCAACCCTGAGAAATGCACAGGCTGCCATCTTTGCTTTACAAATTGCCCTGAAAATGCAATTGAAGGAGAAGCAAAAAAACCCCATAAAATTATACAGCATAAATGTACCAGGTGTGGCATTTGCTTCGAAAAGTGCCCGCCAAAAATCAGTGCAATAGAATCTTACGCAGGGGAAAAAATTAGAATTTAGAAATTAGAAAGCAGAAATATTTTCTAAATTCTGATTATTATTGCTCAGGAAGAAACTGATAAACGAATGTTGCTTTTAGTTGAAGATAATTAATAAAAAAAATCTAATTTCTAATTTCTAATTTCTAACAGATGAAAGTTAATATAACAATAGACGGAATAAAACTAAAAGTTGATGATTCATTAACTGTTTTGGAGGCGGCACTCGAAAACAATGTTTATATCCCTAACTTATGTCATCACAAGGATTTAATACCATCAGGTTCTTGCAGGTTGTGTTTGGTTGAGATCAACAACAGAAAGGTACAGGTAATTGCGTGTAAGATAAAAGTTGAAGAGGGAATGACCGTCATTACAGATAACCCCGAGATCAATTTTATCAGGCAAATGACCCTGGAGCTACTCCATGTCAATCATACACAGGATTGTACTAATTGCATGAAAAACACAAACTGTCAACTTCAGGAAGTAACTTCTTATATCGGGACAAATGAAGCCCGCATAGAACAGATGAGAAAGAACAGGCCTTTGATTCCGGTAGATACTTCAAATCCCTTCTTCAATCTTGATCATAACAAATGCATATTATGCGGTATCTGTGTAAGAACCTGCAATGAAATTCAGGGGGTTGATGCTTTGCAATACGGTTACAGTGGTTTCGATACTTTGGTTTGTACATTTTTGAATAAGCCTATTAAGGAATCTGTCTGTGAGTCGTGCGGCGAATGTGTCGTAAGATGTCCGGTAGGGGCATTAATCCCGAAAAACATGCAAAGACCTTCCCGTACAGTAAAAACAATATGCCCATATTGCGGAGTTGGATGCGAAATAAATCTTGGTATCAGGGGTGAAAAAATCGTCAGCATTGAAGGAGATTACGAAAGCCCGGTAAATAAAGGAAGATTATGTGTAAAAGGCCGTTTCGGCTACGAATGGATAAACCATGACGAGCGCCTGAAAACCCCTCTTATCAAAAAGGCAGGCAAATTTGTCGAATCAGGCTGGGATGAAGCTTTAGAGCTTATTGCCAAAAATTTTTCGAAATACAAAAGCCATGAATTTGCCACCTTTTCATCAGCAAGATGCACCAATGAAGAAAATTACGTCATTCAAAAGTTTACCCGGGCAGTTATGGGTTCCAATCATATCGACCATTGCGCACGTCTTTGTCATGCACCATCGGTAGCCGGTCTGGCTCAAAGTTTAGGTAGCGGAGCCATGACCAACTCCATAAAAGAGATCAGTGATGCAGCTTCTATTTTTTCAATCGGATCAAACACAACAGAAAGCCATCCGATCATAGGATTAAAAGTAAAAGAAGCCAAATGGAACGGAGCAAAAATAATTGTTGCCAATCCGCGAAAAATAGACTTGTGCAAATTTGCCGATATTTGGCTGCAGCATAAAACCGGAACTGATGTTGCCCTGCTTATGGGAATCTGCAGGGTAATTGTGGATAAAAACCTTATTGATGAATCATTCATAGAAAAACGATCTGAAAATTTTGACGCTTTAAAAAGGTCTTTGAAGGAGTTTGGATTGGATTATGTTGAAAAGATCACCGGGGTTCCTGCTAAGCAAATCGAGGCAGCAGCTGAGATTTATGCAAGCAACAGTCCTGCATCTATTCTATATGCAATGGGCATTACTCAACATACACATGGCACGGATAACGTTTTGGCAATAAGCAACCTTGCTTTACTTACCGGAAACATTGGCAAGCTTTCATCAGGAGTTAATCCTTTACGCGGACAAAACAATGTTCAGGGAGCATGCGATATGGGTGCTTTACCTGTTGTCTACCCGGGTTATCAAAAAGTCGCAGACCCGAAAGCAAAGCAAAAGTTTGAAAAAGCATGGAATTGTAAATTAAGCGATACCCCGGGGTTAACGCTGACAGAAATTGTAAATTCAGCCTACAATAAGAAAATAAAAGCCTTGTATTTGATTGGCGAAAATTCCCTGTTGAGCGAACCTGACGCAAATCATGTACGCAAATCACTGCAAAAATTAGACTTTTTTGTAGCCCAGGATATTTTTCTTTCGGAAACAGCCCGTTTGGCGGATGTTGTTTTACCTGCTGCAAGTTTTGCCGAGAAAGACGGCACCTTTACCAATACCGAAAGGCGTGTTCAGCGTATTCGCAAGGCAATTAATCCTGTTGGAAATTCTCAGCCCGACTGGTGGATAACATGTCAGATAGCAAAAAAAATGAACCGGAAGGGTTTTGATTTTAAAAATTCCGAAGAAATTTTTAATGAAGTTGCATTGCTTACCCCGTCATACAAAGGAATTTCTTATAAAAGAATAGAAAAGGAAGGCTTGCAATGGCCCGTTAATGATGAAAAGCATAAAGGCACACCTGTTTTACACAAAGATGTATTTCCTACCGCAAGCGGCAAAGCCAAGTTTTTCCCATTAAAATATAGGCCACCGGCTGAGCTTCCCGACAAACAATACCCGCTTATACTTACAACCGAAAGAAGCCTGTATCACTATCATACGGGAACAATGACAAGAAGAGTGGATGGACTGAATCAATTGAATGAAAGAGAACTCGTTGAGATAAATCCCGTTGATGCCAAAACTATCGGAGTAAATGACGGCGATAAAGTATGCGTAACTTCAAGACGCGGTAATGTTGACGCGGTAGCAAAGATCACTAATAAATCTCCTGCGGGCACTGTAGCTATGAGTTTTCACTTTTTTGAAAGCCCGACAAATGTCCTTACCAACCCGGCTCTCGACCCCGTGGCAAAAATACCGGAACTGAAAGTTTGCGCGGTAATGATAGAGAAAGGGTAATTATTTATAATTTGTAGGATCAATCCTCCCGAACACTTCTTGTATAAAGTTCAGGAGTTTCAGTAATACAATTTACCCGCAAGGTATTTCTGCACATAATCGGAAATCCCTTGTTCGAGAGTATAAAAAGGCAATTTGTAGCCGAAAGAACGCAATTTTGTGATGTCGGCTTCCGTAAAGTACTGGTATTTATCACGAATATCTGCCGGAATGTCTATGTATTCAATTTGCGGTTCACTACCCATCGAATGAAATACCGCTTTTGCAAGATCAAGAAAAGTACGGGCTTTCCCCGTTCCCAGATTATACAATCCGTGATATTTTTTTTGCAGCATCAGGAAAAAACAAACGTTAACAACATCCTTTACATATATGAAGTCGCGAAGTTGTTTCCCGTCTTCATAATCGGGATTATGCGATTTAAACAACTTTATTTTACCGGTTTCCGATATCTGCTTATAAGCATGATATACTACCGATGCCATTCTGCCCTTATGATATTCATTAGGTCCGTAAACATTGAAAAATTTAAGCCCTGCCCAGAAGTAAGGCTTTTTTTTCTGTCGCAACGCCCATTTGTCAAAGTCGTTTTTTGATTTACCATAAAGATTCAAGGGTTTCAGCTTTTCAACAAGATCATGGTCATCTTTATATCCAAGCTTACCATCACCATATGTGGCTGCAGACGAGGCATAAACCAAAGGCAGATCATATTCTACACAAGATTCCCAAAGTCTTTTTGAATAATTGAGATTAAGTTCATCAAACACTGCTTTATCAAACTCTGCCGTGTCGGTACGCGCCCCCATGTGAAAAACAAAATTAACCTTTTTGTGGTGTTCATCTAACCATTCGAAAAACACCTCACGGTCAACTTTCTTACTAAAGGCTTTATTGGCCAGGTTTTTACTTTTTACATAATCGGTAAATTCATCAACAATGACTATATTCTTAAAGCCTTTGTTATTCAGCTTGTTAACCAAACAACTGCCAATAAAACCTGCTGCTCCGGTTACGACAATCATGGGTAAATGTGGTTATTATTAAACTGATATTTATCTGTTTAATGATTAATCATATTAAGCTTAAAAACCATATTTCGACAAATGAACAAATCCTTATTTAAAAG
>PWZB01000189.1 GCA_003567625.1 Bacteroidales bacterium
GACTGCCGACTGCCGACTGCCGACTGCCGACTGCCGACTGAAGTCATACCGATTACCTCTCACAACCCGTCACTCGTCACCCGTTACCCGTCACCCGTCACTCAAAATTTTAAATCATCAACCAAGTAAATGAATTAATCAGATTAAATATTTTTCAAAATTGTTGTATTTTTGCCACTGTTATTTAAAGACAATTAAATCTGTATAAAAACAAAAAAGCGAAAACCAGATTATTATGGACCTAAGTGAAATTCTGACAATTTCAGGGAAAAGCGGATTGTATAAGATTATTTCCAAAACACAAAGCAGCCTGATAGCCGAGTCGCTCGAAGACGGGAAAAGATTTCCGGTATTTGCAAGCAATCGCTCATCAACGCTTGAAGATATTACTATCTTTACCAAAGACGAAGATATCCCCCTGAAAGAAGTTCTCTGGAAAATACATGAATATGAAGAAGGCAAGAAAAGCGGCATAGATTATAAAGCTGATGAGGAATCACTGAAAAATTATTTCGAAAAAATTGTCCCCGATTTTGATAAAGAAAAAGTATATCCGTCAGATATTAAAAAGGTGATAAGATGGTATAATATTTTGCTGCAGCATAATATAATAATAAAGCCGGAAAAGGAAGAAAAAGAAGGAGAAGACAAAAAAGAAAAAGGGACTGACACCGATACAAAAGATCAAAAGACACGGCAAGACAAAACAGCAAAAACAAAAGCAAAACAAAAAGAAAAATTAAAACCGGTGAAAGACACAACAAAACAAACCGATTCAGCAACATTACAAAAAAGCAAAACAAAAAATATAAAAACTAAAAAAGTTTGAGAAAATAACGGCTGATGCCAGGAGTTGGTATTTTGCCAACGCTCAACTGAAAAAAAGCAAATCATAATAATCAAAATAAACCGTTAAATACCAATAACATCATAACCTCTCATTTATGTATAAAAGGGTAATACGCCCACTGCTTTTCTTAGTAGATCCTGAGACAATACACAATATAGTTGCAACAGGTTTTAAGGTTTTTTTTTCAATACCAGGTATGTCATGGCTAATCAGCAAGCTTTTTACAATTAATGATAACAGGCTCAAAAGAGAACTTTTTGGTCTGAAATTCAGCAGCCCTGTTGGTATGGCAGCAGGATTTGATAAAGAAGCAAAGCTTTATAACTACCTGAAACATTTTGGCTTTAGCCACGTGGAAATTGGCACGGTCACACCTGAAGCACAACCGGGCAACCCCCGCCCACGACTTTTCAGAATCCCAAAAGATAAAGCAATGATAAACAGGATGGGATTCAACAGTCAAGGTGTTGCAAAAGTTGTGAAAAACCTGAAAAAAACAAAACCAAAGATCATTATCGGATGCAATATCGGCAAAAACACAAATACGCCCAACGAACATGCACTAAACGACTATTGTAGGGTCTTTGAAGCCGTATATCAATATGTCGATTATTTTGTAATAAACCTGAGTTGTCCCAATATTAAAGACCTGCAGAAATTACAGGATAAGGAGAATACAAAACAAATACTGGAGGAAGTAACAAGACGAAACTCCGAAAAACCTTTAAAAAAACCCATATTACTTAAAATAGGACCTGACCACAATGAAAAACAGCTTGATGAAATAATTGAAGTGGTTGAGCAAACCGGCACCGATGGAATTATTGCCACAAACACAACAACCACACGCGACAATCTTACCACAAATCCAAAACAGATTGAATTTATAGGCGATGGCGGTTTAAGCGGCAAACCGCTTAAACAAAAATCAACCGAAACTATCGCTTACATCTCAAAAAAAACCGGGGGGAAATTACCTGTTATCGCAGTAGGCGGAATTTTTACAGCAACCGATGCACTGGAAAAAATAGAAGCAGGAGCAAAACTAATACAGACCTATACAGGTTTTATTTATGAAGGGCCTTCAATAGTTAAAAAAATCAATAAAAAATTACTAAAAGCATACAATTATTGATAACTCTATTCCCTCATAATTTATAAAAAACTTTTTAAAAGATTATTACCCGAGATCTGAAATGCAAGATAAAACATTGCTGTACGTCACCGAACATTATTTATTGAAAATTTGTTCTATTTATAATAAAACACAATTAAAACTTGTTCAATATTAAGTAATTAATACTTTTTGGCTTAGAATTTGCGTTATTTTATCATATGCAGAATATAATTAAAGTTATATGTTAATTAAAGTATTGATAATAATTATTTCATTGCTGAAATTTTCAGGCTTTGTTTTTGCCAACAGCGAACAAGAGTTTAGGTTTACTACAAGCAGTAGTTCCATGAAAGTACCGATTAAAACGGCTCATAATCTGGTCATTATACCTTTACAAATAAACAATGGACCTGGCTTAAATTTCATTCTGGACACCGGTGTAAATAATACAATTCTTGCCGAACCCTTAGTAGCAAATACCCTAGGATTGGAAGGAAATAAATACGTATATATTTTAGGCTTGGGAAGCGAGGGATTGATTGAAGCTATGAAAATCAAAAATGTTTCAATTCAGATAGATGAGATTGAAGGAAAAAATCTTGATTTGCTGGTAATACCTGAGGATGTTCTTGCATTAACAAGAGTATTTGGTTTTCCTGTTCATGGAATTATTGGATACGATTTATTAAAACATTTCCCCATATTGATTAATTACACCAATAATTTTATGAGGATTTACAGGGATTCCGATTACAGAATCAGACGACGCAGCCATGTCATACCTTTTGAACTCATTAACAATAAACCTTATGTAGATGCTACCATTAAAGGTTCAAAAGATACCACAATCACATTACCGCTTTTAATAGACCTTGGTGCAAGCCACCCTTTATATTTAAATAGCAAGTATGATTTTCTTAATGAAGATGAAACGGTTATGTCCTATTTGGGACAGGGAATCAGTGGTGATATGCTCGGCGAAGAAGGCAGGTTGAAGAAAGTCAAGCTCGGTGAAAATATAGTTATTGAGAATACTATTGTTGCATATCCTGATCCGGAACAGATGTGGCTGGAAAAGCTTGACATTCCATGGGATGGACTTATCGGCGGTAGCATTCTAAGCAGATTTCACATTATTATTGATTACCCGTCGGAAAACCTTGTTTTAAGAAAAAACAGAAATTTCAACAAGACTTTCAACAGCAACTTGAGTGGTTTGGACCTTATTGCCAAAGGCAGAAACTACAGGCGATTCATTGTCAATTATGTCAGACCAGGCTCACCAGCTTATGAAGCAGGGGTTAAACCCGGTGATAGAATATTAAGCATAAACAATAAAAATGCTTATGAAATAACATTGCAGGACGTATTTGATATACTAAACTCTGCGCCGAGAACCAGGATTTCTCTTACCGTTTCAAGAGAACATATTTCAAAAGATGAAGAAGGTAAAACAGAAAAAAAAACAAAACATCACAATTTTTCATTCAGGCTAAGAGAAGATTTGTAAAACAACCTTGGTAATTGTTTGTACAAAGCCCTCCCCAATAACAAGCCGATTACAATTATATCCCTCCTACCCGATTGCTAAATAAATACACTATTTTAAAAAACGTTTTCCTACCAAATCCCAGTTAACGATATTCCAAAATGCATCAATATATTCGGGGCGGCGGTTTTGATAATCCAGGTAATAAGCATGTTCCCAAACATCACAAGTCAGAAGCGGCAAATCTCCGTCCTGAATAGGATTTTCCGCATTACTTTTCTGAATAATATCCGGGGAGCCGTCTGATTTTTTCACCAGCCAAGCCCATCCTGAACCAAACAGAGTAGCTGCAGCCTGAGAAAAATCATCCTTAAACTGTTCAAATGAACCATACTTCTTTTCAATGGCAGCTAACAACTCACCCTCCGGCTTACCGCCGCCTTCAGGTGATAAACCCTGCCAATAAAAATTATGATTCCAGACCTGGGCTGCATTGTTAAAAACAGTACCTTCTGATTTCTTTATAATTTCATCCAGCGATATATTCTCAAACGCACTTCCCTTTATAAGTTCATTAAGCTTGTTTACATATGTTTGATGGTGCTTACCATAATGAAAACCTATTGTTTTTTGCGAAATATAAGGCTCCAGTGCATCATGCGAATAAGGTAGCTTTGGTAATTGAATTTCCATAATACTTAATTTTTGATTATTATTAATTTATAAAACAAAACTAATATTTTTTTTTATTAATCTATTCTTTTTTATAGCAATTGATGAAGTTGAATTCACATTATTTTTAAAAGACACTAAAAACATATTAACAATCCTTTGTTCATAAATCCTTTCTTTTATTATGTCATTTTTATCTAATTTTGGAAGAAATAGAGTTCGAGCTTCCTTAATAAATATTATAATGACAGATTTTACCCATTTACACGTACATACGCAGTTTTCAATTTTGGATGGGGCTTCTACCGTTGATGTTTTAATTGACAAGACAGCCCGTTTGGGTATGAAAGCCCTGGCAATAACCGACCATGGTAACATGTTCGGTGTCCTGCCTTTTGTGAGCGAAGCAAAAAAACGAGGTATTAAACCTGTTATAGGTTGCGAGGTATATGTTGCCGACGGCAGCCGTTTTGAAAAGAAAGGAAAGGAAGATCGCAGCGGGTTTCATCTCATTCTTCTTGCAAAAAATTTTGAAGGATATAAAAACCTTTCCCGGCTTTGTTCACTTGGATATCTTGAAGGTTTTTACTACACTCCGCGAGTTGATAAAGAATTGTTGGAAAAATACAGCGAAGGTTTAATTGCCACTTCTGCCTGTATTGGAGGCGAAATTCCAAGCACTATCCTTGAAAAAGGGCTTGAAAAAACCCGGCCGGTGGTCGAAGAATATATAAAAATCTTTAAGGATGATTTTTATCTTGAGCTTCAAAGACACGGCTTGCCCGAACAGGAGCCTTTGAACCGCGATTTGCTTATTCTTGCAGAAAAATACAACGTCAAAGTTGTTGCTGCCAATGATTGCCATTTTATCAATGCTAACGATGCCAAAGCACATGATATACTTATTTGTTTGCAAACAGGTAAAGACCTTGATGATGATTCGCGGATGAAATATACCGGCCAGGAATATCTGAAATCCCCCGAAGAGATGGCCGAACTCTTTAAGGATATTCCCGAAGCCATTGCAAACACCCGCGAAATTATTGATAAAATTGAAGACTACGATATCACCACAAAAGACATACATTTGCCTGTTTTTCCGCTTCCCGATGGCTTCAAATCCGAAGATGAGTATCTCAGGCATCTCGCTTATGATGGTGCAAAAAAGCTTTATAAGGAAATTACACCAGATATCAAAAAACGTTTGGATACCGAACTGAAGGTAATATCCGACATGGGATATCCCGGGTATTTTCTTATTGTTCAGGATTTAATAAATGAAGCACGCAAGCAGGGTGTATCCGTTGGCCCGGGCAGAGGTAGTGCGGCCGGATCGGCAGTTGCTTATTGCACGGGTATAACTGCTATAGACCCGATAAAATATAATTTGCTTTTCGAGCGGTTTCTTAACCCCGAAAGAGTTTCTATGCCGGATATAGATATAGACTTTGATGATGAAGAACGTGAAAAAGTGCTGGAGTATGTGACAAAAAAATATGGCCGTGATAAAGTGGCACAGATAGTTACTTTCGGTACGATGGCTGCCCGGTCATCCATCAGAGACGTGGCAAGGGTGATGAAATTGCCTCTGCCCGAAGCCGACCGCCTTGCAAAACTGGTGCCCGAAAAACCTGGTACAAAACTTGAAAAATCTTTCAAAGAAATACCTGAACTGGTAAAAGAACTTAATAACAGCAAAAACCCATTGATAAAAGAAACCCTTCGATACGCAACAGTTCTGGAAGGCGTCAACAGACATACCGGTGTTCATGCATGCGGGGTAATCATTGGTCCGACTAACCTGATTGATTGTGTGCCTCTCAGCACATCAAAAGATTCAGAATTGCCCGTCACACAATATGAAGGAAAACTGGTTGAATCGGTCGGTATGTTGAAAATGGACTTTCTTGGTTTGAAAACACTTTCAATAATAAAAGACGCTGTTAAAAACATAAAAACCAGGCATAATAAATCAATTGACATAGAGAATGTTCCTTTGGATGATGTTGAAACATTCAAACTTTATCAACGTGGCGATACTATCGGCACATTTCAGTTTGAGTCAGAGGGAATGCGAAATTACCTTAAAGAGCTTAAACCAACGAACATAGAGGACCTGGTAGCTATGAATGCGCTTTACCGGCCGGGTCCTATGGATTTTATCCCAACATATATCAAAAGGAAGCACGGGAAGGAGAAGGTAGAGTATCCGCACCCCTGGCTGGAAGATATTTTGAAGCCAACTTATGGAATAATGGTTTACCAGGAACAGATAATGCAGGCGGCAGAGATCATGGCGGGTTACTCGCTTGGCGCTGCCGATATTCTCAGAAGGGCGATGGGAAAGAAAAAGGTAGAAGAGATGGAAGAGCAAAAATCGGTATTCGTTAAAGGGGCTATTGAAAAAGGTGTTGAGAAGAAAAGTGCCGAACAAATCTTTCATGTTATTGAAAAGTTTGCCCAGTATGGCTTCAACAGAAGCCATTCAGCCGCTTATTCAATAGTGGCATACCGTACGGCATACCTGAAAGCACATTACCCGGCAGAATACATGGCAGCCGTTCTTACACACAACTTCAGGGATATAAAAAAAATAACCTACTTCATGGAAGAATGCAACAGGCAAAACATTCCTGTTCTTGGACCCGATGTGAACGAAAGCCGTTTTAATTTTGTCGTTAACGATAAAGGTGAAATACGCTTTGGATTAGGTGCTATTAAAGGAGTTGGCGAAGGTGCCGTGGAAAATATTGTTGAGGAAAGACTTGAAAACGGCCTTTATAAAAGCTTTTTTGACTTTGTAAAAAGAATAAATCTCCGGTCGGTTAATAAAAAAGTCCTGGAATCACTTAGCATGGCAGGAGCTTTTGACTGTTTTGAAGGAGTACACAGGGCACAGTTCTTCCATTCGGAAGATCAGGAAAATACCAATTTTCTTGATAAAGCTATCAGACATACACAACATGTGAAAAACCGTGAAAATCACCATCAAATGAACCTTTTTGGTGATATTGAAGAAGCAGAAATTCCTGACCCTGATTTGCCGGATTGCCCGAAATGGTCAAAACTGGAGTTGCTGAAAAAAGAAAAAGAAGTTACCGGTATGTATATATCAGGCCATCCCCTCGATGATTATAAAGTACAAATAGAGAACCTATGCAATTGCACAATTGCTGAATTAAAAGACCTGCAGAAAATCAATAAAAAAGATATTTCATTGGCAGGAATAGTAACATCTTCTGCACACAGGATAACTAAAAAAAACAAACCTTTTGGTGATTTCATAATAGAAGACTATTCAGATTCCTACAGATTATACCTGTTCTCTGAAGAATACCTGAAATATAAACATTACCTGAACGACTTTAACTTCCTTTTTATTAAAGCAAAAGTGCAACAACGCTATAACTCCGATGTTTATGAAGTCAGAGTGAAAAGCATTAACCTGCTCGGTGAAGCGGTTGATAAATTTGTTGAACAATTGGTTTTGAATGTCCCTGTTACCGATGTGGATGAAAAATTTATTAATGCAATTGAAAGCATATCAGCTGCTAACAAAGGAAAATGCCGTTTGAAGATTTGTATTAAAGATCCTGTTGAAAAATACTCAGTTGAAATGGTTTCAAGAAAAATAAAAATTGACCCGGTAAATTTTTTAAAACAACTTAAGGAAAATTATAATGTGTCGTTTAGCTTTAAATGACCGAATGAATTTAATCAATTTAATACATTTCAAATTCAGCATAACAGAACGTATGCTTTATTTAATAAAAAATTTGTAGGTTTGTATAGTTGTATTGAAATATAATAAGTAATCGGTTTTTAATTAGCAATTCCGTTTCTTAAAAAAAAATTGATATCACAGCACAATATTTAATTAAATAAATACATTTATTCAAATAAACTTATTTTAAATTATGGTAATTGATTTAACAGATACAAATTTTAAAGAGAAAGTTTTAAAGTCAGATATACCTGTATTGGTTGATTTTTGGGCTGAATGGTGCGGGCCATGCCGCATGGTAGCACCTGTAGTAAATGAATTAGCAGAAGAATATAAAGGTAAGGCTTTGTTCGGAAAAGTCAATGTTGACAATAATACACAAATAACTTCGGAATTGGGAATCAGAAATATACCGACAATATTGTTCTTTAAGGATGGAGAGGTTGTTGACAAACAGGTAGGTGCTGTTCCAAAACCGGTACTTGCAAAAAAAGTTGAAACTCTTTTAAAATAGCAGGTAAAAAGTATTTTTAAACATTCGCACTTCAAAAGAGATTGTTGGAAAAAACAACCTGTATAATTTGTATGATCTGAACTATGTGCGCAATTTATAAAATCTGCATAATGCGTTCATTCTGTACATTCTACACAATTAATGAAGTTTATTTGCAAAACGGGTTTTTGCAAGGCATTTTGGTGGCATAGATATTGTGAGTGCCAATAAATAATGTATACTCTATGGCGGATAAAATTAAACTAAGCTTATTCAGGAAGTTTGACAATCTTGATCTGCTTGCCAGGCAGGTTGTAGAAGGCTTCATAACGGGTATGCACAAAAGCCCTTTTCATGGTTTTTCGGTCGAATTTGCCGAACACAGACTTTATAATCCGGGCGAATCTATAAGACACATTGATTGGAAACTTTTCGCACGTACCGAAAAGTTGTTTGTGAAAAAATATGAAGAAGAAACCAATTTGCGTTGCCAGATAGTATTAGATAACTCTTCTTCAATGTATTTTCCACAACCGGGCGAACAATCCGACCGTTTGAACAAAATTGCATTTTCAGCCTATTGTGCCGCTGCAATTATCTACATGTTACGTAAACAACGTGACGCTATGGGACTCACCATTTTTTCAGATGATATTGAAACACATATACCCGCAAAATCTACAAGCGTTCATCAAAAAATGCTCTATACCAAACTGGAAAATATATTATCGCCGGAGAAACAACATCTTAATAAAAAAACCAATACAGCCGAACTTTTGCATATAATAGCTGAAAAGATTCACCGGAGATCACTGGTCATAATATTCAGCGATATGATGGATAATTCTGAGAATATGAATGAAATATTTCCGGCACTCCAACATCTTAAACATAATAAACATGAAGTTGTTCTGTTTAATGTTTTTGACCATGACAAGGAAATATCACTCGACTATAAAAACCGACCCCATCGCTTCATAGATATGGAAACCGGTGAGCAAATCAAACTAAATCCAAACGAATTGCGCACAAAATATGAAAAGCTGGTTAAAGAATATTATCATAATATCAGGCTTAAATGTATGCAATACAGAATAGATTTCGTCGAATCGGATATTAAACTTGGGTTCGATCCTGTTTTGACTTCATTTTTGGTTAAACGTTCCAAATTATATTGAAATCTAAAAATAGTCATCCGGGATAGCTTGTTTTTGGTTATCGATTTTTTTATTTTTACTGAAAATTTCGAATTAAGAAAAGGAAAATAATGTAATATTGTTAAACATTCTGATATTTTTTAAAAATACAAGAGGAAGCTATAAAAGTCATTTATTTTTATTAAACTTTTTCAAAACCATGCATAATTCAAAAAAATCAAGTGTTATCCTTTACAATAGCTTTTAATGGTATCAAAATATAAAATACATTTATTTTTTATCATGGTTTTTTTGTTTGCTTGTTCTGTAAATGCAACAGGCATTTCAGGTGAATTGATTTTGCATTCAATTAGTTTTCCTCTAACTGTTATTTTAAATATTATTGGGGCTGAGCAATTTTTAGTGAATCAGCATTTTATTCGTTTAATATTCTATTCTTCTATTATCGTTATTGCAGTTTTTATTTTAATTTCCGTATTATATATCAAAAGAAATAAGGAAAAGAAACGATGTATTGATAAGCTTCAACAATCTCTAAATGAAAAGGAGAAGACCTCGCTGGAACTAAAATTCAGTGAAGGCAAATACTTTAGCTTAATAAGAGTACTTAATGAAGGTTTTATGTATACTGACACAAACGATAGAATATTATTTCTTAATGAAAAAGCTTACTTAATATTTGGCGGTATATTTGATGATTTGATCAACAGAAATATATATGATTTTTTCCCGGCAAAGGGTGATGTTAAAATTTATAATGAAAAAAAGGAATTGAGAAAAAGGGGGATTGCAGATCAATATGAGCTTCAGATAAAAAAAGTGGGAGGCGAACAAATATGGGTGAACCTTTCTGCATCACCATTGCTCGATGAAAATAATAATTGGATTGGTTCGGTTGGAATTATTTCTGACGTTACTGAAAGAAAAAAATATGATAAAAGCATGAAAGAATTAACTGCTAATCTAAATCAAAAGATTAAGCAGTTAAATTGTTTATATGATATTTCCGACCTTACCGGCGTTCCGGGAATAACTTTTGAGGAAATCTTTATAAGGTCATTGGATATTATCCCGTTTGGTTTTAAATATTCACATGATACATGTGTGGAAATTATTTTTGAAAACCAGGTTTTCCGCTCCGATAATTTTAAAGAAACCCAACGGAGTTATATTATACCAATCAAAGTACAAAAAAAGAAACTCGGTCATATAAAGGTTTGTTATACCGAAGAAAAACCTTTCATTAATAAAGATCCTTTTCATTTTAATGAAAAAATACTCATTAAGAATATTGCAGAAAAACTAGGGCAGGTAATAGAAACAAAAAATATGGAAAATGCTTTGAAAGAGAGTAAACATAAGCTGAACCTCGCTCAAAAAGTTGCAAAAATTGGTAACTGGGAATGGGATGTTTTTAATGACCGTAAAATTTTTTCCGATAGTTTCTTTGATCTGTTGGATATTCCCATTGAAAAAAGATACTTTTTTGATGATGAGATGTTTTTCAAAATGATACATCCTGATGATAAGAAACGACTGCAGGGTATTTTTAATAAAATTTCAAAAAATGATTTCAGCACCCTTGAATTTGAATCAAAAATTATTAAATATAACGGCATCGTTAAAAATGTTCTTTTTAACGGAGATATTATTAAAGACAGTAATAATCAACCTGTAAAATTGATTTTTGCAATTCAAGATACTACAGGACAAGTAAAAATAAATAAAGCTAAGAAATCAATTACCGGTGATTATGAATAATAAAAATACTGAAAATAAATTTAAACATCCGGATTTTGAACAATATCCTGTGTTTAATAATAAAAATATCGAAAAGCTCCGGTCCCTGGCCGGCGATCAGACCGAGGTTTTAAAAGAAATAGTAAATTCATTTTTAGAAGAGTCTTCTTTTTTACTGAAAAATATCGAAGATGCCATAGATAAATCACAATTTGAAAAATTACGTGAAAATGTTCATTCTATAAAAGGGCTGTTTGCAACTATTGGCGCAACAAAGCTTTTTGAGATTTCAAAATATATGGATGAGAATATTAAAAAGGACAATTTTGAACTCACCAGCAAACTTTTTCCTATGCTAAAATCAAATTGTTCTGAATTTGAAAAAATTATAAAAAACAAGTTTTTATAATTTAATATTTGTTTTTAAATAAATAAAGCCTGAAAGCGAATATTATGTTTTGTTGATATCCACAATTTTATCAACCAGGTACTTACCCGCATCAAAATTTTCCTTGATCTTAGTAAACGCCTCGAGTGTATATTTTACATCTTCAAGTGTATGCATAGCTGTAGGAATTATTCTGATAATAATTATTCCTTTTGGCACTACCGGATAACCTACGATAGAACAGAAAATATTGTAATTTTCTCTGAGGTCATAAGCAATAGCTGTTGCTTCTTCGGTTTGTCCTGATAAGTAAACAGGGGTAACAGGTGATTGTGTATTACCAAGGTTAAAGCCGCGTTTGCGCAGTCCTTTTTGAAGTTCATTGGCGATGGTCCACAATTTTTTACGAAATTCAGGATGTTTACGCACAAGGTCAAGTCTTTTCAGAGCACCTACCACCAAAGGCATAGGCAAAGATTTGGCAAAGATCTGGCTACGCATGTTATATGCAAGATACCTTATCACTTCAGGTGTTGATGCAACAAAAGCACCTATTGCAGCCATTGCTTTTGCAAACGTACCAAAATAAACATCAACGTCACCGGTTACATCAAAATGTTCTGCAACACCGGCACCGGTTTTTCCCATAACTCCAAAGCCATGTGCATCATCTACAACAAGTCTGAAGCTAAAATCTTTTTTTAAGGCAGTGATCTCATCAAGCTTGCCCAAATCACCAGACATACCAAAAACCCCTTCGGTTATTACCATTATGCCTCCACCTGTTTGTGCCGTTATCCTGGTTGCCCTTTCCAACTGCCTTTCCAGGTTTTTAATATCATTATGCGGAAAAACAAAACGTTTGCCAAGATGTAACCGCACGCCATCAACAATACATGCATGAGACTCCGAATCATATACTATCACATCATTGCGGTCAACTAAAGCATCAATAATAGAAACCATACCCTGGTACCCGTAGTTGAGCAAATAGCATGATTCTTTACCAACAAATTCAGCCAGCTCTCTTTCCAATTTCTCATGCAAGTCGGTTTGGCCCGTCATCATTCGTGCTCCCATTGGATGAGCAAGCCCATAATCCGCAGAAGCATCAGCATCAGCCTTCCTGACTTCAGGATGATTTGCCAGTCCTAAATAATTATTCAAACTCCAAACAAGCTTTTCTTTACCCCTGAATTTCATCCTTGTGGAAATCTCTCCCTCAAGCTTCGGAAAAGCAAAATAACCATGTATCCTGCTTGCATATTGACCCAAAGGCCCTAAATTATCTGTAGCTTTGTTAAATATATCCACCGGCAATATTTTTTAATTAGAAAAGGTCATGCAAAACTATAACATTATTATACTAATTGCAAAAAAAATATCTTTTTTGTAAACAAAATATTAGTGTCAAAACAAAAGTGAAACAATAATTGAATTGCAGCCATAGCTTACATCTTCCATTTGATATTTATAAATATTTGAAATTTAGTTCACTCTTAATCATTTTTGCTTTTCAGCAAATTATTAAGTGTGGACAATTCATCCCTTAATCTTGCTGCTGTTAAAAAGTCAAGCTCTTTTGCCGCTTTTTCCATTTCTTTTTTTGTTTTGTCAATCGCATTTTGCAACTCTTTTTCGTTCATATAGTTTACAACAGGGTCTGCGGCAATATCTACATGTTGGTTTTCTGTGTATGCTTTTGCCTGCTTTGCCCTGGCATCAGCTACTGATGTTTGGCCATGTATCGCTTCCACCGATTTTTTAATCTGTGCCGGGGTAATTTTATGTTTTTCGTTATATGTGAGCTGTTTTTCTCTTTTACGATTTGTTTCGTTTATGGCAACTTCCATTGACCTGGTAATTTTATCGGCATACATAATCACCCTGCTATTGAGGTTTCGTGCGGCTCTTCCTGATGTTTGTATCAAAGAGCGCTCCGAGCGCAGAAAGCCTTCTTTATCTGCGTCAAGAATGGCTACCAAAGACACTTCAGGCAGATCAAGCCCTTCTCTTAACAAATTCACACCAACAAGCACATCTATATTGCCCAGCCGCAGGTCGCGCAATATCTCAACACGCTCAACAGTATCAATGTCCGAATGAATATACTTGCAATTTATGTTTACTTTGGCAAGGTATTTTGCCAGCTCTTCAGTCATACGCTTGGTCAGGGTAGTTACCAATACCCTTTCATTGGATGTTATACGCTGATTTATTTCTTCAAGAAGGTCATCAATCTGATTGGTGCTGGATCTGACTTCTATCGGAGGTTCGAGCAATCCGGTCGGCCGGATAAGTTGTTCTACTACAATACCTTCGCTTCTCTGTAATTCATAGTCAGCAGGTGTAGCACTTACAAAAATAATCTGGTTTACCATTTGTTCAAACTCCTCAAATTTTAACGGCCTGTTGTCTAAGGCTGCAGGTAATCGAAATCCATATTCAACCAGTGTTTCCTTACGTGAACGGTCTCCCCCATACATGGCATGGATCTGTGGTATGGTAGTATGGCTTTCATCTATGACCACCAGGTAATCATCAGGAAAATAGTCAAGAAGGCAAAAAGGTCTTGCCCCCGGTTTACGATTATCAAAATAACGTGAATAGTTCTCAATACCCGAACAGTATCCTAGTTCACGCAACATTTCCAGATCAAAGTTTACCCTGTCTTCAAGCCTTTTTGCTTCAGCATAGGCACCCAAATCTTTAAAATGGTCAACCTGCTTGATCAAATCATCCTCTATCCGGTGAATAGCTGTTTGCATTTGCTCCTTGGATGTAACAAAAATGTTTGCAGGATAAATAACAATTTCGGTGCTGGAATCTAATCGCCGGCCGGTAAAAGGATTTATCACCTCAAGTGATTCAACCTCATCTCCCCAGAAAATAATCCGAAAACCATTATCGGAATATGCCGGGAAAATATCCACAGTATCGCCCTTTACCCTGAAGCTGCCTCTTTTTAATTCCGAATCTGTTCTCTGGTGTAGGCTTTGAACAAGCCTGTGAAGCAGCCGGTTTCGGGTGATCTTTTGTCCTTTGTGCAGCCTTATCACATTAGCATTAAAATCGTCAGGGTTGCCAATACCATAAATACAAGAGACGGAACTAACGACAATCACGTCCCTTCGACCGGAAAGAAGAGCACTCGAAGCACTTAACCGCAACTTTTCAATCTCCTGGTTAATTGACAGATCCTTTTCTATATAAGTATTTGTAACGGGCAGGTATGCTTCGGGCTGGTAATAATCGTAATAAGAAACAAAATATTCAACAGCACTGTCCGGGAAGAAGTATTTGAATTCACCATAAAGTTGTGCGGCAAGAGTTTTATTATGACTAAGAATAATTGTCGGTCGCTGGATCTTCTCTATGACATTGGCAATAGTGAATGTTTTACCCGAGCCTGTAACTCCAAGAAGTGTCTGATATGGCATATCCTCTTTAATGCCCCTGACCAGTTGCTCAATAGCTTCAGGCTGATCGCCCGTAGGCTCAAAATCTGATATAAGCTTAAAATTCATATGTTTACCCTGGTTGTATTCTGTGATAAAATTAAAAAATCAAAAGCAAAGACATAAGCCAAGACCAAGACAAATGACAAATGACAAATGACAAATGACAAAACCATAAAACCCCGATTACAATGGACATTATCAGTAATTTCTTCATGATCTTGCTATATTAAAAAGTGCTCACAAATCCGACATGTACTTTGATGTCATTAAAGTTTACCTGTTCGTCCTGTCTTTTGCCGAGAGCAAAGAACAAAGAAAGGATTCCGGCCGGCAGTTCCTGTGAAATTCCAGCTCCCGCTCCTGCAGGAAAGTCTTTATGATAACCTGCGGATTTTCTTTCAATAAAGCCGCCATTGGCGAATAGGCTCAGATATGTGTTCCGACCGGCCACATACCTGTATTCCGCCAAAAGATAACCATAGGCTGATGCAAGCAATGACTCTTCGTCGAAACCTCGCAGACTATGTAAGCCGCCTATGCGAAACAGCTCATTATCAAAAATGTCGTCGCCTAATAGCATACCGCCTTCACCCTTCAACATTATGGCGCTTCTTTCCATAAATGGAAATATCCTTTGCAGTGATATCTGCCCGGTATATTGTGTTGATTTCAGCTCGATATCATCATAAAGATGAGACGGCAAGCTGTTGTTCTTTTTTATATTACGGTTTCCAGCAGCAAATTGAACAGTATAATTGAATCCTTTGCGCGGCTCAATAAGAAAAAGTTCAGACCTGTATGATGTACTGATCCCGTAGAATATTGTTTTGTAGTCAATGAACTGCGGCAACTCTATGGCGTCCTGGTATTTTTTCGGGTTAAGAAGTTCTGAAGTTCGCCAGTCAACAAAAAGTTTTGTGTTTATGTTGCTTTGAAAGCGGTATCCAAGGGCAGGGATACGCCTTATATGAAGATAAGTTGAGTCTTGTTTCCTCATCATAAACTCCATCTCGGCTAACAAAGGCGTATAAAAAAGATATGGATAACCTGCAGAAATATTGAGCGATTGCGTACCATACCCCAGACCCTGCCAGCTTAAATCCATCCATTCGCCTCTTTGTAACGTATTAATAAGGTATAGGTTCAGTTGACCGGTCAATCGCATGGAATTATCGGCAGCCTCATCGTATACTACTCCGGCTATACCGTCAAACCTGTTGGCGCTACGCCTTTTAAGACCAACTTCTACCTTAGCACGTGATTCAGTAAAGACAATACGTGGCTCTTGCGTAGTCTCAACAAAATCAAGGGATTGCAATCTTTTATCAAGATTCTTTATCACGTTTTCGCTGTAGCTTTTATCGGGCTTGATACCCGTGTGCATTGCCAGGAAACGCGAACTGATATTGACATTACCGTTAACTTCAAGTGTGTCAAAAACGATGTAATGTGAATGGTCAACATCAAGCAAACCAAGTATTGAATCGCCCCGGATTTTTGGATCGCTTAAACCAACACTGGCAAATGGATAGCCTTTGTTTTCAAAAAACCCAAGTATCTCCCTTGTTAGTTTTTCATATTTGCCCGGTGTAATACCTGCTGAATCAAAATATCTATCACGTGAAATATAAGCCAATACTTCTTCGCCAATATTACCAAAAGAAATAAAATATCTGAATTTCTTTCCGGGATTCAGAATGCACTCGACAGCCAGGGAGTCATAATTACAACTATCTTTTCTCAATTCAAGAAATCCGAGTTTATGCATCTGCCTGAAAATATTGTCAAGCTCTGTTTTAACCTCGCTATGCGATGACAATTTGTTGTTGTAATGTATCTCATCTTTCAGCTTTTTCTCATGTGCGGAAAAAACAACTTCAAAGTCAATAAAATACTGTGGAATCGCCATTTGAACAAAGCAATTAGCAATGATGAACAGTATTAATATTTTTAATAAACGATACATTTTATCCGGATAATGATTCACATATCATTATAAAAATAAACAAAAAAACAGCGGTAATATTTTATCTTTGACTATAACCTCCAATCTATTTCTTTTTTTCCTTGAGATTTAAGTATTTCATTGGTTTGAGAAAAATGGCGGCAGCCGAAAAATCCCCTGTCGGCCGAAAATGGTGAAGGGTGTGGTGCTTTTAAAATATAATGTTTTGAATTATCAATAAGCACTTCCTTGGCTTGAGCATATTTGCCCCAAAGCAGAAATACCAGTCCTTCTTTTTTTCCCGACAATATTCTTATCACCTGGTCGGTAAACTGCTCCCAACCTTTGTTTTGGTGCGAACCTGCCTGATGAGCTCTTACGGTAAGAGTGGCATTAAGCAAAAGCACCCCTTGCTCAGCCCATTTTTCAAGATTACCGCTCTTCGGTAACGGAATATCAAGATCATCTTTAAGTTCCTTAAAAATATTGACGAGTGAGGGTGGCTTTGTTATATTATCATTTACCGAAAAACAAAGCCCGTTAGCCTGCCCCCTTCCATGATAAGGATCCTGACCAAGTATTACAACCTTGATCCTGTCAAAAGCAGTATAATCGAAAGCAGCAAAAATCCTTGAACCGGGCGGATAAACAGTGTATTTCTTCTTTTCCTCCAGAAGAAAACTCTTAAGTGCTTTAAAATAGTCTGCCTGAAATTCCGAAAGAAGATGTTCTTTCCAACTTTGTTCAATTTTCGGATCTACCTTTGTTACATCCTGCATAAACGCTTTTGTTTGATAATTTACAACACTAGTGTCCGATTAAAAATTAATCTTGCCACAAAGATTCCAAAACACAAAGAATCACTAAGAGTAACGAGCAGAAATTCAGCTCTTTGTGATTCTTTGAGTCTTTGAGTCTCCTATATAACTCTTTTTAAATCGCTGACTTACAGTGTTTTTTATCACAGTGTTGAAGCTGCTTTTTTGCAAAGTTATCTGTTTTTGAGGTTGGAGGTTCAATCCTCCCGAACACTTAGTGGCTATAATTAATTTAAGTTTATAATCAATTAATTTCTTTTGTAATGACTGGTATCAAAAGAAAATAAACAATTTTAATAATTTTAATCGGACACTAATGAATTTACAATTTAATATAAGAGTCCACTCTAAAAAGTCCAAAAATATTATTTCCCGCAGATTTCGCTGATATGCGCAGATTATAAATTCCTGATAATCAATCATGTTTATCAGCGAAAATCTGCGTCATCCGCGGGAAAA
>PWZB01000049.1 GCA_003567625.1 Bacteroidales bacterium
AACAAAATCAGGTTCAAAATCATTCAACTCTTCTTCCGACGGCCTTATAAACATGTTTTTAACAAAATGAGCTGCCCAGGCAACCTCGGTAATAACACGTATTTTTAGCCGGGTGTTTTCATTTGCCCCACAAAAAGCATCTATAACATAAAGCTTCTTTTTGCTAAGCTGTTTTTGCGAAATATTGAGCAAATGTTCCCATGTCTCCTTCGATATTGGTTGATTATCCGAACCTTTTCGTCCTTCCTGGGCCCACCAAATATCTTCACCGGTTTCATCATCTTTTACAATATATTTATCTTTAGGACTGCGCCCGGTAAAAATACCCGTGTCAACTGCCACCGCTCCAAGATTAGTTTCAAAACCCCTCTCGTAGCCCTCAAGCGACGGATCAGTCTCGTGCTTAAATAATTCATCATATGAAAGATTATAATGAACCTCCTCAACATCGTGAATACCATACCTGGTCAAATCAACAGGCGCAAGTGCTTTATTTGTTTTTAACATGACAAGTTCATTTAAAGTGATAATTTTATAACGATATTTATTAATAATATTACTAAAAATTTCAAAATTAAGAAATTTAAATCATTGATAAGGCTTATTAATAAATAATATTTTGCGTAAATAATGAAGGATAAGCTTAATCTTAAATTTGATCATTGTCTGTCTATAATGTCAAACTTTTTTGAATTACGAATATCGATTAACGATTTTTGATTTTAGAAATGTTTAAAAACGTGAATTGCCAAGTTGTAAAAAAACAATTTTGCAACCGGCTGTCACTTTAGGAATAGATAAAAGATTAAAATCTTTTGGTGAAATAAAAAAATAACCTTAAATTTGCACTCCTTTTTTTGAATATTTTCTGCTTATACCGGCAAGGTTTAAGTAGTATAGTAAGTAAATAAGGGATTAACAAAATATTCTTTTGAATATTTTGTTTTAAAAAAAGAGGCCCGTTCGTCTAGGGGTTAGGACGCCAGGTTTTCATCCTGGTAGCAGGGGTTCGAATCCCCTACGGGCTACAAAAGATAAATTTTATTCGTCATTATTTAATAAAAATTTTATGGCTACTCATAAATCGGCAAAAAAGCGAATCAGGTCAGACAATACCAAACGTTTGCATAACAGGTATTATTCCAAAACTGCCCGTAAAGCAGTTAAAAGTTTAAGAAATACGAGCAATAAAGATGAAGCCCGTGAAAAATTGCCTAAAGTAGTATCATTGATCGACCGGATAGCTAAAAAAAACATTATACATAAAAACAAGGCTTCAAACTTAAAATCGAAGCTGACCAGGCATGTAAATAGTTTATAATTTGTTGTTTTTTATGAACAACAATTAACAAAAGGGCCCGTTCGTCTAGGGGTTAGGACGCCAGGTTTTCATCCTGGTAGCAGGGGTTCGAATCCCCTACGGGCTACATTAAGGGTTTTCAGTATTGTTTTCTGAAAACTTTTTTTTATTATTTTAGCTCATCAATTTACCTGGCCTGTAAACCAAAAAACAATGTAATGGATCATTATTATAAAACTGCTGTAAACAGCAAGTTAAGTACCATAAAGGAGTGGGCTGAAGATGATCGCCCTCGTGAAAAGCTCATGGCAAAAACCCCTAAGGCGCTTACCAATGCCGAGCTTCTGGCTATTCTGATCGGCTCGGGAACAAAAAACGAATCGGCTGTTGACCTTGCAAAAAAAATATTGGCTTCACTCGATAATCATCTCTCACACCTTGCAAAGCTAAGCTTAAAAGAGCTTGTCCGGTTTAAAGGTATCGGGCATGCTAAAGCGATAAATATCATAGCGGCACTTGAGCTTGGAAGAAGGCGAAGGCTGAGCGAAGCTCTCGACCAGAAAAAGATAATGAGCAGCAAAGATGCCTTTGAAATAGTTGCCCCGATCCTTAATGACCAAACCTATGAAGAGTTTTGGTGTATCACGCTTAACAGAAGCAATCATGTCATAAAAACAATCCCCGTCAGCGAAGGAAGCATCGCAGGAACCGTGGCAGACCCCAAAAAAATCTTCAAACTGGCACTGGAAGACAATGCATCATCAATAATCATTGCTCATAATCATCCCAGCGGATCATTAAAACCCAGCAGCTCCGACCTGAAACTTACGGAAAAATGCAAGGAAGCCGGCAAATTCCTCGAACTGCCCGTAATAGACCATATTATTATAGGTAATGATAAATATTTCAGTTTTGCCGATGAAGGACTTATTTGATATGCACCAAAATAACCTGTATTATTATACCACAAAGCTTCCGGGAGGGCTGAGCATCCAGCCTCAAAACAGATAACTTTAAAAAGAGTTATATAAGAGAATGAATCATTATGAAACTTTCCTGTAATAAACTATTTTTACACCAAAATAAAGAAAATGGTGTTGTTATATACTCCGAAAATAACCAATCGAAAAAAATACATTTTTGACCTTATAATAAATAACCTTTGCGGTTATAAATATGAAATTACCGATAACCGGAAAAACTATATTAATTATGAAGGGCCTAAGATAAATTACTCCAAAGATCCTATAGCCCGGGATGAGTTATTTTTGTTTTCAGATGGGTTACTCGAAGAAAAAGCCATTAAACAAAAGGACATAAGACCGGTTTTATATGAAAATCTACACATCATTTTCCCGTCAGCTCATACTGATAGCGCATTGCCATACGATCCGTTTTCGGCTGCTTTTTATTTTGTCAGCCGCTATGAAGAGTATCTTCCATATGAAAAAGATATCTTCGGAAGATTTGAAGCCAATCAAAGCATTGCCTACAAACATGGGTTTTTGGATAAACCGGTAGTTAACCATTATGCGCTCAGGATCAGTCAATTACTTCATAAAAAATACCCCGGTATTAAGCCTGCAAAATTCAACAAATTCCGGTTTTTGCCGACATATGATATTGATGGAGCGTATGCTTACAAAGGCAAAGGCGTTATCAGGACTTTCAGCGGATATATGAAATCATTAATAAAATGCGATTTTAAAAGTATTGAACAACGTACCAAAGTCCTTACCGGGCGTGAAACTGATCCCTTTGACACATATTCATTCCAGATTGAGTTGCACGAAAAAACCGGAATAAAACCATATTATTTTTTCCTTTTAGCCGATTACGGGGCTAAAGATAAAAACCTGCCGGTTAATAATATTGTTTACCGGAAATTGATTAAAAAAATCGGTGATTATACAGTTACAGGCATACATCCGTCTTTTGCATCAAACAATGATCCGGGCAAACTGAAAGAAGAAATCCGGCGGTTATCATCAATATTGAACCGGGAAATAAAGCACAGCCGGCAACATTTTCTTATTCTTGATTTGCCTGATACTTATCACAGGCTTATGCATGAAAAAATTGACAATGACTTTACAATGGGTTTTGCATCACATACAGGGTTTAGAGCCGGCATCTGCAGCCCTTTTCTATTCTATGACCTGAAAAATGATGCCGTTACAAATATTATGATATATCCTTTTACCGTTATGGACGTAACATTAAAGAACTATATGAAGCTCAACATTCAAAACTCATATCAGAAGGTAATAAAACTTATTGATGAAGTATATGATGTAAACGGTACGTTTATCACACTCTGGCACAACGAATCCCTGTGCGACTGCGACCAGTGGAAAGGATGGAAAGAACTATATTTGAATATATTCAATTACGCGGCAAAAAAACAAATGTCAAAAAAATAATACAAGATCATCCAATAACCATACAACTATGAAACCATACAACCATACAACCATATAACCACATAAAAGCTCAAAAATTAGCAAAAACATAATACATACACATTTACCGGTATAATCAAATTAAAACCATAAACTATTGAAAATAAGATATCTAAAACGCAAAGACATTGACACAGCCAAATGGGATAATTGCATTGCCCGTTCGGTCAACGGTATCGTATATGCCTTTTCATGGTACCTTGATATTATGGCAAAGAGGTGGGATGCACTCATTGGTGATGACTACCGTGCGGTTTTTCCATTGACATACAACACAAAGTATGGCATCAGATATGTTTATCAGCCATCCTTTACTCAACAACTGGGGCTTTTTTCCACTACACGGGCTAATAATGCACTCTTATCAGCTTTTCTTGATGCTATACCCAAACATTTCCGGCTAATTGATATAAAACTGAACACACATTTAAATGTTGATTATCCGCCTGCAAATATCATCACCAGGGTAACTTACCATCTTGATCTAACGGAACCTTACGATTTACTTTCAAGCAGGTACTCCAAGAATCACAGGCGAAATCTTTCCAAAGCCGCTGCTTCGGGTATAACGGTAGTAAAAGGAATAAGCACACAGGAACTTCTTGAGTTGAAAAAGAACAATATGGTAGTGCCATTACGCAGGAAGCACTTGGATATTCTCAACAAACTCATTAACAGTTCCATTGATAACGGTACTGGAGAACTTTATGGTGTCTATACAGCGGAAAACAAATTGTGCGCCGGGGCGCTGTTTCTTTGTTCGAACGCAAAGGCGATATACCTGCTGGCATCAATATCCGACGAAGGACGCAATACCAGGGCAATGTTTGCGCTTCTTGACAATTATATAAAAAGTAATTCCGGTTCGGATATAATTCTTGATTTTGAAGGCTCTAACATTGAATCGGTTGCAAGATTTTATGCCGGCTTTGGAGCATCTCCGTGCGAGTATAGCCACATCGTTATCAACAGGTTGCCATGGTTTATCAAATTGTTTCGATAATGTTTAAATGTGTATTTACATATATTTCATCAATCCTGCCATTCAGAATGTTGTACCGGCTTGCAAGACCGCCGGTTGTTGCACCATTTTACCATATGGTCTCAAACGAAACCCCATCGCATATCAAACACCTATACTCAATTGTCACCCCGGAGCAATTTTCACGCGACCTGGATTTTATGCTTAAACATTTTATTCCCGTCAATTTATCCGAAATACCATCTATTCTTGCAAAAGAGAGAAAACTATCAAAACCCGCACTTTTTCTCAGTTTCGATGATGGTTTTAGAGAACTGGCATCGGTTGTGGTACCAATTCTGTTACATAAAGGGGTTCCCGCAACCTTTTTTGTAAGCCCGGCATTTATAGATAACAAGGATATGATGTACAGGTGCAAACTAAGTATAATAGCCGAGCGGGTCATTGAATCGGGCAAATCATTCAAAGCACCTGGTTTCTTGATATCACAATGGGGAAACAATGCTTCCAGGCCGAAAAATTTTATAAAAAATCTTTTTAAACTGGATTATAACAACATGCCGCTAATAGAAAGCATTGCCCATGCCGTTGATGTTAATCTGAAAAAATACCTGGAAAACCGTAAGCCGTATCTCACTACCGGCGAACTCAGGATGCTTGCCGGTAAAGGTTTTAATATCGGGGCACATAGCTTTAACCATCCGAATTTTGCTGACATACCTTTAGAGAGTCAGATTGAAGAGGTGAACAAAAGTGTTGAATGGATTAAACAAAATATAGCTGACCGGCCCCCTCTATTTTCTTTTCCTTTTACCGACATAGGTGTATCTAAAGAGTTTTACAGCTATTTTTTTAAGCAAAATCCTGGCATAGTTGAGATGATCTTTGGCACGGCCGGTTATAAGCCTGCAACATCAAACAGGCTTCTTAACAGGATTTGCATGGAATACGAGAATTTGCCGGCTAAGACTGTTTTGGGTGGCGAATTTCTTTACTATCTTGCCAAAGCGATTATAAACAAACATAAAACAATAATAGCTGTATGATAAAAAATAACATACCATTATGATATGATTGAAACTTAAAAAATATATTTACTTTTGCATAATAATCTAAAGCACGGGCCAATT
This sequence comes from Bacteroidales bacterium, assembly GCA_003567625.1. GTDB lineage: Bacteria > Bacteroidota > Bacteroidia > Bacteroidales > UBA7960 > PUKZ01. Next base: position 5,875 of record PWZB01000049.1, read on the forward strand.
TACACCAAAACAAGGATCACAACCACAATATTTTTCAGATATTCGCCGTATCCGGGTCATTGCCGGCATAAACCAGCTATAAAAAAATGATTTTTTAATGGAATTATTGTTAAATAAACTTCTTTTGACTTTTGAACGTCATGGTGACAGAGATGCTTTTTATATCAGAGAAAGGAGATATACCTATGCTGATTTTGAAAGGAAGATTTCAGAGATACAGCATCTGATACTTCATAATATACCCGATACTGAAAAATATGTTGGGATTTTGATCACTGACGAACCGGAAACTTATGCTTCCATATATGCCCTATGGTTTTGCGGGAAGGCTTTTGTTCCTCTCAGCTCATTAAACCCATCATACAGGAATACACGTATTGCAAATAATATACCATTAAAATATATACTTTATGGAGGATCTGTTCCGATATCCGCCATGCCCGATGGTCGGCTTAAATTCTTAAATACCAAGAACACCAGGCCGGGTGTGACAAAGATTCAGAAAGCGGAAGCCCCTGATATATGCAATGCATACATATTATTCACATCCGGAACAACAGGAGAGCCCAAGGGTGTTCCTATAAACAGGGGGAATTTGAATTCATTCATCAGGGCATTCACAGAAACGGGTTACACCTTTGAGAAGGAAGATCGCTTTTTGCAAATCTACGATCTGTCATTCGATGCTTCTGTTTTTTGCTATACCTTTCCCCTGATGTATGGCGCATGTATTTACACGGTTCCGCAGGACAAGATCAAGTATCTTTATGCCTACCGGCTGATAAACGACCATAAGCTTACATTCATCAAAATGACCCCATCTACTCTGACTTATTTACAGCCATATTTCGAGTCTATTAATCTGAAACATGTAAGATATTGCATGATCGGGGGCGAAGCATTCTCATCCGGCCTCGCTGCCGCATGGCAACGCTGCGTGCCCAATGCCCTTATACAGAATGTTTACGGCCCTACAGAAACTACTGCATTCACCCTATTATACGACTGGAACAGGGGAAAAGCAGCCTACAAATCATACAATGATATGATTTCCATCGGGAAAACACTTAAAGGAAACCATATTGTCATTGTGGATGAAAAGAACGCCCCTTTAAAGGTAAACCAAAAAGGAGAATTGTGTATTGCAGGAGAGCGAGTTACAAGCGGTTATTGGGGAGACAAGGACAGGACAAAAAAATCGTTTTTCGAACTACATACAGGCGATAAATCACAGAGGTTCTATAAAACAGGTGATATAGCCTTCATGGATAATGACGGGTATGTTATGTTTTGCGGAAGACAAGACACACAAGTGCAGATACAGGGTTATCGTGTTGAGCTAGGTGAGATTGAAAAACATGCCAGAGATTTTTTGGGAGAAAAAAATCTGGCAATACTGGCAGGAAAAAATGCTCAGGGCAATGAAAGGATCTCTCTTTTTACAGAAAATATACAATATAAGGAAACTGAACTTATAGAGCACCTTCGGGCACGTTTACCTCATTATATGATACCTTCAGAGGTAATCAACATGAAAGAAATACCAAGAACAACAAGCGGAAAAATTGACCGCAAAACATTATATAAAATGATTTGATGGAACACAGTGAAAAACATAAAATTTCAAGAACTGAAAAAAATCTGTTCTTGTTCTATCATGATATATCGACTCTCAGTGGTATCTCTTGTGGCAAATATGAGGGGCTCAATTATGTTATGAACACTGCAGGGGTATGGCCTTCATTTATTCTTGGACAAACAGGAAGTGATGTTACAAACCTGCCTGCTGTTAGCGGCTTAATAAAAAAAGGGGTTTTACCTTCTTTCTGGATTAGAAATGCAACGAACGATGAAAAATTTGAGCGTACAGCCCTGAGTTATGGCATCAGAAAGATCAATGAGTGGCAAGGGATGTATCTTGAAAGAGATTACCAATATGATATGCAACCCCCTGACGGAAACCTTGTTTTTTCAGAGATAATAACAAATAATGAGCTTGATAGCTGGCTGAAATTAATCGGTACGGAATTAATAACAGGTAAAAAAGCTCATCCATGGTTATTTCATAAACTGCTGGCATCAAAAAAGTTCCGGTTTTTCTGTGCCAAGAAAGCAGGGAAGATTGTCTCAACCCTTCTCACCTATTCTTCGGATAAAATTACAGGTATCTATATGGTAAGTACCCGCAAAGACCTGAGAGGGAAAAGTATTGGAACATGGATAACAAAATCGGCAATGGACATTCTTATATCCGAAGGAAATAATATTTTTGTACTGCATTCAACCCACAAAGGATTAACTGTTTACCGGAAGATTGGTTTCACACAGGTCTGTCTTTTCGGTATTTACTGGATGCTTGAACAGGTTTAATACAAAAAGAATGGAACATTCATATATCATAAGCAAAGTAAAGAAGATTTTTCATTCTTTATTTGGCGAACATAATGAATTTAACGAGGATACATCTTCTTCGGATGTTCATGGTTGGGACTCGCTAAAACATGTAGTCTTCATTTCTAAGATCGAGGAAGAATTCGGTTTTCGCTTCAGCCTTGATGAGATGCAGGAGACAACGACTATTGGTGACATCTGCCGGATAATTGATTCCAAAACAACCCTATAAATGTCTTTTACACACATAAGCATAAAAGACCTGGAGCAGTTTTCACTTTCCCTGGCTCATTTACATGGGCAAAATATTGCCATTACGCCATGGCGGGCAAAGAGCCAGGCAAAGAATCCGTCTGCTAAACCCGATGATACGGTGCTGATATATGCCACTGATGAACACGGCAATATCTGCGGATACATCGGTGCTTTACCTGCCCGAATACAAGGGTGTTACAAAACAAGATTTGCATGGAGCTCATGCTGGTGGGTAAAAGAAAATGTTGGAGCAGCAATTTCAATAGGTTTACTTAATGAAATTCTTATAGCGTGGGATTATAAAATCATGTTCAGCGACATGAACGAAAGTAATACGCCTGTCATAAGCCGGTTCTGCCCTTCAGAGATCAAGAAAAGACCAGGTTTTCTTATATGGCTGAGAGCCGATCTGTGCCGTAAAACCGCCGGTTACCGGCATAAAAATCGCATTGTGCTTTTTTTCCTGAAAACCCTGGCTTATACACGGATTGTACACCTGGCAGACCTTTTTATTAACGCTATCCTCTTTCCCTTGCAGCTTCTGAAAGCACGGCAACTGAAAACACCGGGTATTACAATGTCGGAAAGTGAGGAGTTAACAGTTGAAGATGTTAATTTCATAAACGAACATAAAGAAAATGATGTGTTTTACCCTGATACGAAATGGTACAACTGGGTCCTCGATAATCCCTGGCTGGTTAAAAAAACGAAAACCAACAAGGATATAGCCTCAAAATATTATTTCAGTTCATTCGCAGATGAAAACAATCTTAAATGGCTAAGGATACGAAAAAATGGCAAGCTTTCAGGATTATTTCTTCTTTCTGTCCGCAACCGCACTGTAAAAACTCAATTCGCATATGTTGATAAATCAAATGAATACTTGATACTTAAGAATCTCTTCTCTCACTTTCTGAATAAATATAAATATAAAAACCTGATCAGTTTTCACCCGCTTATTGTTGCTTTTCTCCGTCAAAAAAAGCTCCCTTTCCTGCTCTACCGCAGAAAAGAACGTTATTGCGCCGTTTCAAATGCACTGCTGAACAAAACCGGAAAAGACTTTACGATGCAGGACGGAATGGGAGATTATGTGTTTACCTGATAGCGTGTGAATCGGCAGTCGGCAGTCGGTAGTTGGCAGTTGAAAACTTTTACAGTTTAGTCGAAATCTGCAGGCAACAATATTTTTGAAATTTTTATAGTGAATTCAACATATCAAAAAGGAAAATAATTATTTTTACATTTTATTAAACAACATAATAACACTATTAAAATGATAAATGTTTTAGGGAAAAGAAGTTCATTGCTCAATCAGTTCATATCTGAGGTTCGAGATGCTGAGATCCAAAAGGACAGCATGCGTTTTCGGCGCAACCTGGAGCGAACAGGTGAGATTTTTGCATATGAATTGAGCAAAGAGCTTACATGGGAGAAAAAAGATGTTATAACCTCACTCGGCGTTGCAGAATGTGAAATTCTAAAAGAGCAACCTGTGATTGCAACCATTCTAAGGGCAGGATTACCTTTTCACCAGGGTATTCTGAACTATTTTGACAGAGCCGAGAATGCTTTCGTTTCAGCATACAGGAAGCATCACAAAAACGGCAAGTTTGATGTTCAGGTTGAATATATGTCCAGCCCATCGCTTGAGGGAAAAATATTGATAATATCGGACCCGATGATTGCGACCGGATCGTCTATGAGGCTGGCTTACAAAGAATTAACGCAAAAAGGGTTACCTGTACATACACACATTGTTACTATTCTTGCCAGCATGCAGGGTCTGGATTATTTGAAAAAAAATTTGCTCAATGATAAATTTACAGTATGGGCAGGAGATGTAGATGATGAGCTCACTGCAAAAGCATATATTGTGCCGGGACTTGGGGATGCCGGTGACCTGGCTTTCGGTAGTAAATAAATAATAATTCAAGTTTTCTGTGAAAAAAGCTGTTTTTTTTGAAAATGTCAAAGTTGCCCTGACTTCGGTCAGAAATCAATTGGTGCGCACTATTATTACCACACTGATCATCGCTGTTGGCATCATGGCACTTGTCGGCATTTTAACTGCTATCAGTTCAATAAAAGAATCTATCACCGAAAGTTTTTCAAGGCTTGGCGCAAACAGCTTTTCCATTCGTAACCGCGAAATGCTTGTGCATGCCGGCGGCGGCAGCCCACAGACATACAGGAATATCTCATACAAGGAAGCGATGGAGTTTAAGGAACGGTTCAATTTCCCGGCAAAAGTGTCGGTTTCAGTATACTGTACCGGTTCGGCAATTGTAAGGCATCGTTCCATGGAAACCAATCCTAACATAACCGTAAGGGGAAGTGATGAGAACTACATGATCACATCTGGTTACGAATTGGACTATGGAAGAAACTTTTCAGCTCATGAGCTTCAATCAGGTGCCGATGTGGTAATTATTGGTTCTCAACTGGCAAAAACCCTTTTTGATGACGTTATAGACCCTGTTGATAATTATATCACTATCGGTAATACGCGATACCAGGTTATAGGTGTTATGAAAGAACGTGGGGCAAGTTTTGGGTTCAGCAGCGACCAGGACTGCATAATACCTTTAATGTCAGCACGAAAAAACTTTTCAAGGCCTAACATGAATTATTCAATAAACATAAGCACTATTAATTATCAGGATATGGAACCTGCTATGGGCGAAGCAACGGGCTTATTCAGGGTAATACGTGGTGTGAAGCCCGGAGAAAAGTCTAATTTTGATATAGCCAGTAGCGATAACATTGCAGAGATGCTGATAGAGAACATACGATACGTTACATGGGCAGCTACGATCATTGGTTTGATCACATTAGCCGGAGCAGCAATAGGGCTTATGAACATAATGCTGGTATCGGTAACAGAGCGTACACAGGAAGTCGGAGTAAGAAAAGCTGTTGGCGCCAAAAGTCGAAATATCAGGCAACAATTCCTTACCGAAGCTATAGTTATTTGCCAGATGGGTGGTATATTGGGAATAATTCTTGGGATTTCGGTTGGAAATCTATTGTCATTATTGATAGGAACATCATTCATAATACCATGGGAGTGGGTAACAGGCGGAATTTTACTGTGCACCGGTGTCGGGCTCGTCGCCGGATATTATCCGGCTGCCAAAGCTGCAAGACTCGACCCGATCGAATCACTGAGGTATGAGTGATGCTTTCAATAGATTAAACAGAAAACAGCAAATATTTGTTTTCAATATATAGTATACGGTCAAATAATATAAGATTCTCTACTTTCATCGTAATCAAAGGCCGTTTAAAGCCTGTTTTTTTTATCCTCCAGTTCATGGTTCAGCCTTTCCCAGTTTTTTTCTTCCAAATTCAATTCTTGTTTCAAATTATTGTATTTGTCAAATACTTCACTGCTGTTTGTTACATCAGGATTATTTGCCGGGTCTGACATTTGCACCTCAAGAGTTTTAAGCTCCTTTTCCAGTTCTTCTATCTTATCTTCCGACCTAAAAATTTTGTTTTGCAGCTTCCGCAATTCGCTTTCAGCCTTTTTGCGGTTTTCCCACTCCGTCTTACCCTGTGAATGACCCGTTACCGGCTGTTTTAATGACTTGATTTTATTCGCTTCGAAAATTTCAAGATCATCAAACTTGTCTAACTGCCTGCTTTCAAGATAATCATAAACATCGCCAAGGTATTCCCTGACTCTTTTGTTCTTAAATTCAAATATTTTATTTGTAAGACCATCCAAAAAATCGCGATCATGAGATACAACAATTATTGTTCCTTTAAATTGCAATAATGCATTTTTCAGAATATCTTTCGACCTCATGTCCAGGTGGTTGGTTGGTTCATCGAGTACCAGGAAGTTAGCCGGCGACAATAACATCTTTGCTATAGCCAGCCGTGATTTTTCACCGCCCGACAACACTTTTACTTTCTTGTTAACATCTTCGCCGCTAAAAAGGAAGCCCCCGAGTATATTGCGAATTTGTTTCCTTACATCTCCAACTGCAACATCATCAAGTGTTTGAAAGACGGTTTTTTTTGGGTCAAGAAGTTCATCCTGGTTCTGTGCGAAATAGCCTGTTTTAACATTATGCCCGTATTTCAGTTCTCCTTCGTAATCAAGGTCGCCGACAATTATCCTTGATAAAGTAGTTTTTCCTTCGCCGTTCCTGCCGATGAATGCAATACGCTCACCCCTGTTAATGAAAAATGAAATATCATCAAGCACCTCTTCATCTCCATACGATTTTTTAATCGAGGATGCTTCTAATACTACCTTTCCGGTTGGTATAGTATGTGGAAACCTGAAACATATCGACGATTCATCGATCTTGTCAATCTCTTCCTTATCCATTTTTTCCAGCATCTTGATTTTTGATTGTACCTGCCTTGCTTTAGTTGCTTTATAGCGAAAGCGTTCTATAAACCTTTCGATTTGAGCAATTTGTTTTTGTTGATTATTGAAAGCAGCCGTCTCAATTTCAACTCTTTGCCTCCGCATGGTTTCATATTCGGTAAAACAGCCTTTGTAGTCGTATATTTTACCATTGGCAACTTCTATTGTACGGGTAGTGATATTGTCAAGAAAAGTCCGGTCATGCGATATTATCATCACTGCACCGGGATATTCTTTCAAATAATTTTCAAGCCATTGTATTGATTGAATATCAAGATGGTTTGTAGGCTCGTCAAGCATGATAAGGTCAGGCTTTTGTAAAAGGATCTTGGCTATTTCCACCCGCATCTGCCAGCCACCACCGAACTCCTTCATAGGCTTTAGTACGTCTTCGGGCATAAACCCCAGTCCGCGCAAAACCTTTTTGGCTTTAACTTCAATCCTTGAACCGTCCAACAGCTCAAAACGTTCTGTAGCTTCAGCAAGTTTCTGAACCAGTTCATGATAACTTTCCGATCCGTAATCATCCCTGCCGGACAACTTTTTATTTAAAGTATCAATTGCTTTTTGCAGTGCCAACTCTTCTTTAAAGATCCTAAGAGTTTCTTCTATAATGGTTCTGTCGCTTCGCAATTTTATTTCCTGTGGCAGGTATCCTATTGTTAAATCCTTAGGGTGAGCAATTTCACCGTTTTCGGGTGATAGCTCGCCCTTCAATATCCTCATCAAAGTTGTTTTTCCGGCACCGTTTTTCCCGACAAGGCCAATTTTATCATTGTTATTAATCTTGAAAGAAACACCTTCAAAAATATAGTTGCCGGAAAAATGTATGGATAGATTGGTTACGACTATCATTTGATGTTTTTTTTGGTAACGGGTTTTTGCAGTTCTATTCTTCACCAATTACTTCGTACATATCACCGGTTATTTTTTAACATACAATTTAAGGTGCAGTTCTTTAAGCTGTGCTTCGTCAATTGGAGCCGGCGAATCAATCATAATATCACGTCCGGCATTGTTTTTCGGGAAAGCTATTACATCCCTTATTGAATCGGTTCCCGCGAACAAGGCTACAAGACGGTCGAATCCTAAGGCAATGCCTCCATGCGGTGGTGCCCCGTAACGGAAAGCTTCCATAAGGAATCCAAACTGCTTATAAGCTTCTTCTTTAGACATTCCAAGCACTTCAAACATTTTTTCCTGCATCTTTTTATCATGTATCCTTATCGAACCACCTCCTATTTCTACTCCGTTAATAACCAGGTCATAGGCATTGGCACGCACATTGGCTAGGTCTGTGCCGAGTTTTGGAATATCCTCTTCGAGTGGCGATGTAAAGGGGTGATGCATGGCATAATATCTTTTTGTTTCTTCATCCCATTCAAGCAACGGAAAATCTTCTATCCACAAACATTTAAATTTACCGGGATCTCGTAATTCAAGCCTGCTTCCCATTTCAAGCCTGAGTTCACCAAGGGCTTTTCTTGTTGCAGCTTTATCACCTGCCATTATAAGCAGAAGGTCTCCCTCATCGGCATTAAAAGCATCAGCACATTTTCTCAACTCATCTTCACTGTAAAACTTATCAATTGATGATCTAATTGTACCGTCTGTATTGATTTTAACATATACCAAACCTTTACCTCCTATCTGCGGGCGTTTTACCCACTCTGTAAGCTCATCAATCTGTTTCCGGGTATAGGCAGCACATTGTTCAACTTTAATACCCGCAACCATTTCGGCATCATCAAAAACCCTGAACCCTTTACCTTTTACAATGTCATTCAATTCGACCAGTCTCATGCCGAAGCGTAAGTCGGGTTTATCAGTACCGTAATATTTCATTGCGTCATGATAAGACTGTACTAAGAAATCATCCGGTTTAATCCCTTTTAACTTAATAAACAAATGACGTATTAAGCCTTCAAATATTTCAAAGATGTCTTTTTTTGTAATGAAAGACATTTCGCAGTCTATCTGGGTAAATTCCGGTTGACGGTCAGCTCTGAAGTCTTCATCCCTGAAACATTTGACCAGCTGGAAATACCTGTCGAAACCCCCGATCATAAGCAATTGTTTGAAAGTTTGCGGCGATTGAGGCAATGCGTAGAACTGCCCCGCATTCATACGTGAAGGAACAAGAAAATCGCGTGCTCCTTCCGGGGTGGATTTTATCAAAACGGGGGTTTCAACCTCAACGAAATCAAGCTGATTGAGAAAACTCCTGGCCTCAAATGCCATCCTGTGGCGAAGTATAAGATTATTACGCACAATATTCCGTCGAATATCCAGATAACGGTACTTCATACGCAGCTCCTCGCCACCATCGGTCTCATCTTCTATCGTAAACGGCACGTTATCGGAAGAATTGAGTAATTCCAGCGAATTAACTATTATCTCGATTTCACCGGTAGGAATATTTGGATTTTTGTTGCTTCGTTCTATCACTGTTCCGGAAACTTTAATAACATATTCACGGCCAAAAGTCTTGGCTTTTTCATAAAGCTCCTTATTTAACTCTATACTGAAAGCAAGTTGTGCAATTCCATAATGATCACGCAAGTCAATAAAAGTCATACCGCCAAGGTCACGCATTCGCTGTATCCAACCACAAAGAATAACCTCTTTGCCGCAGTCATCTTTTCTTAACTCCCCGCAAGTGCTTGTTCTTAACATAGTTTATAGGTATTTGATAGACATGTGCAAAACTATAAAATTTCAGCAACTTGAGGTGTGTATTTAATACTATTTACATTTAATGAGAATATAATTGTTTGTATGATGATAATAATTTATTGCAAAATAAGTCTCATACCGAATTATAACATAAAAATACAACCTGATAAAATTTTTTACGTATAATCTTTAAAACCAATAAAAAGCAAAACTTAAAACCAGGTTCTGATGTTTACATTTTTTCCGTATTAACACTTAGAATTTGCACAAATTTTAATTTTATATTTCAAACATTAATGTAAGTTGTTAATTTATTTAATTATTTTGTAAATTTGTATTGTTAATAACCTGTAATGATTTTTTAAGTTTTATAATTGAATTTCTATAAGTATTAATAAAAATAAACAATTAGGTTAATCGAAAAAATATACCATAATGAATAAAAAAACGGTTTTTTTGCTTATTTTTACATTGATCTTTTTTATATCAAAAGATATCTACTCTCAGCAATTTACAATTGATTCGGTAACAATTAACAATGTTGCCTGCCACGGGTACAATAATGGTGTAATTTCTGTTTTCATTGCAGGAGGCACTCCACCATATAATTTCGGATTAAATAAAGGCTTTTTATCGGTAGAACAAATAAAGACAAGTGACTTAACCAATGAACAATTATATGTTTTTGAAAATATCAAACCCGGAAATAATTATTGGATCGCTGTCGAAGATGATAATGGTGAGGTTATAAAAAGAACTGATATAAAAATTGTTGAACCCGAAAAATTATCAGCTAACATAGATCATAAACCCGGTCTTTCTGATTCTAACAGTTCTGACGTAAACATAATTGTTGAAGGCGGCATTCCGCCTTATCAATTATTTGATGAAGCAGATAATATGATCAGCAATTCATTTGAGCATAATATTAAAATTGAAAATGTAAGAAATATTAAATATGACTGGTATGTAATTGACAGCAATGATTGTCGTTTAAGCATCGAGCTTGAATTGGATTAAACCGGAAAACAAATAAAGCCTGAAAAAGGTTTACCTAAACATACATAAATACAACCAAAATCCTTTAGGTTATGAAAAAAATATATCAATTAACACTAATATTTTTAATGCTATTTTTTGCTTCGGCAAACTCCTTTGCAGATCTTAGCATTGATTCGGTTAAAGTTAAAGATATTTCTTGTTTTGGTTATGATGACGGGGAAATTACCGTATATATTTCGGGAGGCACGCCGGATTACAGGTATGCATTGATCAAAGGCTTCGTTGATCCCGAAATCATAGAGACAAGCGATTGGATTCCCGATTTATCCCACACTTTTGATGATTTACCACCTGCCCATAACTATTGGGTAGCCGTTGAGGACAGTGATGGAACAGAAGTTGCAAAATTTGACATTCCAACAGTTCATGAACCTGATGAACTTATTGTGGATATCACACCCGATCCTGCCCAGGCATGCCTGGATATGGTTTTGCAATTAGACGGCAACCCCGAAGGAGGTACTCCGCCGTATAGTCACCTGTGGACAGGTGATACCGGTCCTTTGTCAGACGTTAATATACAAGACCCTCTATTTATTTCAAGTACTCCGGGAGATTATAATCTGACTTATACCGTTACCGACGATAATTTATGTATAACAAGTGATGACATTACCGTCATTGTTTATGAGGATGTGGATGGCGGAGAGATAGCCGAAGATCAAGCTATTTGTTATAGTGACATTCCTTTGCCATTCACTAATGAGGTTTCACCGTCAGGAGGTTTTGGCGAGTGGACTTACCAATGGCAATATATGGTAGATGGCGGCTCATGGACCGATATACCCGGCGCAAATGAGCTGGAGTACGCCGTTACAGACCCTCTCACCGAAACAACTCACTATCGCAGGTTAGCCACAAATGAATGTGGCACTGCAGAATCTAACGTGGTCACAGTTACCGTCTATGACGAAATGGACGGTGGTGAAATCGCTGAAGATCAGGATATCTGCTACGAAGCAATTCCCGAACCCTTTACAAACGTCACTTCACCATCAGGCGGATATGGCGAGTGGACTTACCAATGGCAGTACATGGTAGATGGCGGATCATGGACCGACATCCCGGGCGCAAATGATTTGGAATATGCTGTTACCGAGCCCCTTACCGAAACAACCTACTACCGCAGGTTAGCTACAAATGAATGTGGTACAGTAGAATCTAACGTGATCACAGTTACAGTTCACGGCGAAATGGATGGCGGTGAAATTGCCGAAAGCCAGGATATTTGCTACGAAGCAATTCCCGAACCCTTTACAAACGTCACTTCGCCGTCCGGCGGATATGGCGAGTGGACTTACCAATGGCAGTACATGGTAGATGGCGGATCATGGACCGACATCCCGGGCGCAAATGAGCTGGAGTATGCAGTTACAGAGCCCCTTACCGAAACAACTCACTACCGGAGGTTAGCTACAAATGAATGTGGTACGGTAGAATCTAACGTCATCACGGTTACCGTTTACGACGAAATGGATGGCGGTGAAATTGCGAAAAGCCAGGATATTTGCTACGAAGCAATTCCCGAACCTTTTACAAATGTTGTTTCACCTTCAGGTGGATATGGTGAATGGACTTACCAATGGCAGTACATGGT
>PWZB01000153.1 GCA_003567625.1 Bacteroidales bacterium
AATTTGAATAATTGAAATTTGGGTATTATTTGTAATTTGTAATTTGTAATTTGTAATTTGTAATTTGTAATTTGTAATTTGTAATTTGTAATTTGTAATTTGTAATTTGTAATTTGTTATTTATCATCATGTGATTTACCATTTGTAATTTCAACTTAATTCTTTTCAAATACTCTAATTATTCTCATTATCCACAGGTATAGTATTCTTTACAATTTCAAAACCATACTTAAGCAATTGCTCACTTTCATTAACTATTGGAGTATGTTTGGCGAATTTCACAAGGTCCGACAGTATCAGAATCTCTTTCAACTTACTATGATCATTTAAATCCAGAACCTTTTTTGTTGCCTGTATTATTTCATCAGAAACCATTTCCGGCGCGTTAACTCCAAATTGTTTTTCAATGTATCTTCGTAAAATATCGGTTAATTCACTGTGAAACAGCTTGAATTTTTCCTCTTTCAGATAGTTGCTTTTTCGTAAAGCTTCAAGTTTGCTCAATGCAGCGGCATATGCCGGTACATCCGGCCTTTCCCAAATCGACTGCTCTTCGGGTTTCTTTTTTCTCTGCCTCAGGTAATATATCAAAAACAGGGCAGCAGCAAAAATAAGCAAAGCAAGCAGAATATATGGCAACATCTCGCCAAAAGACCAGGGAATACTTATAATAGGTTTAATGTCTTTCGGCCCTGCCTCCATGTCGGGCTCAACAGTTTCTACCGAAAGAAGCTGAGCTTCAGTCTCAAAAGTCAATGTGTCATTATCAATAATGCTCTTAAAAACAATTGGCTCGATTGGATAGTGGCCATCTTCAAAAGATGTAACAGTGTATTTTTGGTTGAAAATCCGGGATAAGCCATCTTCAGTATAACTTGTATCTATTGTTCCATAATGCAGGATTTCTATTTTATCATGTATCGTGTCGGAAAACACAGGGAATTGAATATGAGCATCGGCCGGAGCTTCTACTTGCAAAGTCATCTCTACATGCTCACCGATGAGTATTGATTTGGGTTCAAGTAATGCTTCAGCTTTTTGCCCCTTTACAATGTTTGTCAAGGAAAACAGCAAAACAAAAACTAAAAAAAACTTTATATTTGATATTCTTATGGTCATTACTTTATTTTTAAATTCATTATTTTATTCTTAATATTTTCATTAACCACACAGTAACACAGACTGCCGACTGAAGACTGCCGACTGAAGACTGCCGACTGAAGACTGCCGACTGAAGACTGCCGACTGAAGACTGGTATCTGGACTATACGTCGTTTTTTTATAGAGTTGCACAGAATTTATCTTCTTCTGCTTCTCTTTTTAAACAATTTTCTCAGCGGTGGAACATAATCCTGTTCCGATGCTATTTCGATAGAGTCTATTCCGGCTTTCGAAAACAGTGTTTCAAGGTAATTATCATGCTTTAATGCTTGTTGACTGAAGTTGTTACGTACCGTTTTACTTGAAGTATCAACCCACATAACCTTGCCTGTTTCAGAATCCCTTATTTTTAATAATCCTGCGTTAGGGAGTATTTTTTCACGTTTGTCAAAAGTCCTCAGGCAAACAAGGTCATGCTTTTTGCTGGCAATTTTCAGAGCATCATCAAACTCCGCATCATTGAAGTCGGATATCAGAAATGCTATAGAACGCTTTTTAATGGCATTTCTAAGAAACTTTAGTGCTTCGGAGATATCTGTACCCCTCTGCCTGGGTTGGAAGTCAAGAAGCTCTCTTACTATCCTTAAAATATGTGAGGTTCCTTTTTTGGGCGGAATGAACTTTTCAATAACGTCGCTGAAAAAGATCACACCAACCTTGTCATTGTTTTGTATTGCCGAGAAAGACAGTACCGCAGCTATTTCCGTGATCATCTCCTTTTTAAGGCGGCTAACAGTGCCAAAATCGTTTGAACCACTGACGTCGATCATCAAAACCACAGTCAGCTCCCTTTCCTCCTCAAAAACTTTAACGTAAGGATGATTAAAGCGAGCCGTAACGTTCCAGTCGATATTCCTTATATCATCACCATACTGATATTCACGTACTTCGGAAAAAGCCATTCCACGGCCCTTAAATGCGCTATGGTAATGGCCCGAAAATATCTGATTTGACAGACCTTTGGTCTTGATCTCTATCTTTCTGACTTTCTTTATGAGTTCCTTGGTTTCCATTTTTATTAATTTGTTAAACTCACCAGTCGGCAGTCCTGAGTCCTCAGTCTACAGTCGGCAGTCGGCAGTCTACAATATAAAGTTGACAATTGACAGTTGACAGTTGACAAAGACATACCGATTACTGATTACCGATTACCTTTACGGTACTTCCACAGTATTCAATATCTCACTAATAATATTCTCCGTAGTAATATTTTCAGCCTCAGCTTCGTATGTCAGTCCAATCCTGTGCCTCATTACATCATAACATACTGCCCGCACATCTTCGGGTATTACATATCCTCTGCGTTTTATAAAAGCCAATGCTTTGGAAGCAAGTGCAAGGTATATGCTGGCTCTGGGTGATCCACCATAACTGATAAGCGGTTCAAAATCTTTGAGTTTGAAATCAGCCGGCCGGCGAGTGGAGAAAACAATATCAGTAATATAATTTTCGATCTTCTCATCAAGGTAGACATCTCTTACAACCTGTCGTGCCCTTATAATATCATCAGGCGCAATGACCGGTTTTGTATATGGGAAATCTTTGGTAATGTTTTGTCGCATTATCAACTTTTCCTCATCACGAGAGGGGTAGTTTATAATGATTTTAAGCATAAACCTGTCAACCTGTGCTTCAGGCAGGGGATAAGTCCCTTCCTGTTCGATCGGGTTTTCGGTTGCCAGCACCAAGAATGGCTCTTCCAATGAAAAAGTTTCGTCGCCGATAGTAACCTGTCTTTCCTGCATCGCTTCAAGCAGCGCGCTTTGAACCTTGGCTGGGGCTCTGTTGATCTCATCAGCCAGGATGAAATTTGCAAAAACAGGCCCTTTGCGTACTTTAAACTCTTCAGATTTTTGGCTATAAACCATAGTACCGATCAGGTCGGCAGGCAATAAGTCGGGAGTAAACTGAATACGGCTGAATTTTGCCTCGATTGAATTTGCCAGCGATTTTACAGCCAAAGTTTTTGCAAGGCCTGGCACACCTTCCAGCAAAACATGGCCGTTTGCCAGCAGTCCTATAAGCAGCCTGTCGATCATACCTTGCTGCCCGACGATAACCTTTTCCATTTCTTTGTTGATAGTATCAACAAAAAAACTCTCCTTATGAATTTTCTCATTCAGTTCCTTGATGTCCATAGTATTATTAGTTTGATTTTGATTTAGAAAATAATGTTGCAAAAATAGCAGCCGAAAACGCAAAAATTCGCAGCCACCTAGTTAAATAATGTTAAACATTGATTAAAAGTTGATTAACCTTATTTGTTAATGGTAAATGCCATGAACATAAAAATGGGCTTATTAAGGGCTTTAAAAGAAGTATATTTTTCTAATAACACGATCCACAAAACTCCACGGGACCCTTCACTCCGCTATCGCTCCGTTCAGGGAGACAGTGCCATCGGTTAGATAGTAGGGGGGCAGCGGCGGCGCAGCCGCCGCTGCCCCTTTCCTCTCGAAAAACCGCCTGTCATCCTGAGCGAAGCGCCAGCGTAGCGAAGGAACTCGTTAAGAACCCTCAATGACAATGAACAAAATCACTCCTCAAACAAACTCACAAACTCAAATTTATTACCATCAAACAATCCTTTATCACTAATTTTCAATTCAGGAATTACTAATAACGCTAAAAACGAAAGTGTCATAAACGGGGCTTTCAGTTTGCTGCCAAGGGTTTTGGTTTTCTCGTCCAGCAGTTTGTATTTTTCGGCAACAACAGTGGCCGGTTCGGTTGACATAAGCCCGGCAACAGGTAATGGTAGAGCAAAGTTTTCATTCCCGTCATTAAGCGTAATACCTCCCTTAATATCAATCAGGCTGTTTACCGCATGGCAAATAGCTTCATCAGATGTTCCAACGGAAATAATATTATGACTGTCGTGAGCCACTGTGGATGCAACAGCCCCGGACTTCAGGCCGAAGTTATGTACAAAAGCCACAGCAGGAGGGGAGTTGGTATATCGGTTAAGCACAACTATCTTTAAAATATCTTTCCCTGTATCACTAACAACTTGCCCGTTATTCACAGTAGCATCAACAATTTTGTTCTTTGTGACCAACTCACCATCTATAACTTCAATAACTTTTATTCGTTTGCCATCAGCTTTAACTGAAATGTCCTCGGGACTTATTTTGCTGACATTAAACCTGTTAACAGGTTTTACCTCAACTGAAGGTATAAGCGTATTCTTGTTCTCTGATACTTTGATGCCATCTATATATGTTTGTAAAACGTTCATGCCGGCAGGGGAGTCCACCACAATAAAATCGGCAGGATCACCGGGTTGTAACATGCCCACAGGTATATTATAATGAACACACGGATTGAGTGTAGCAGCCCTTAGAACATCAATAAGATCATAACCGCTTTTTATTGCCCTGGATATCAGTTCATTGATGTGGCCCGACAATAATTCGTCAGGGTGTTTGTCATCAGAACAAAACATAACCTGATCAGGGTATGTTTTTATTACGGGCAGCAAATTGTCAAAATTACGGGCAGCACTGCCTTCACGTATCAATATTTTTACACCCAGTGCGGCTTTTTCCATTGCTTCATCAAGGGTAAAACACTCATGATCAGTAGATATGCCCTTATTAAAATAGCTTTTTGCGTCATTGCCAAGTAAACCGGGCGCATGGCCGTCAATTGTTTTGTTATTTTTGACAGCGGCTTTAAGTTTTGCCATTACATCCTTGTTTTCATTAATTACACCGGGAAAGTTCATCATCTCCGACAAGTAGTAAATATCATCATTTGAAAGCATTTTCTCAATATCATCAACATTGATAACAGCACCGGAAGTTTCAAAATCCGTTGCCGGCACACATGAGGGAGCTCCGAAGAAGAATTTGAACGGTACCTGCTTACCATTATTGATCATAAAGTCTACACCGTCAACACCCAGCACATTGGCAATTTCATGCGGATCACTAATCGATGCCACAGTGCCATGAGTAACTGCCGTACGTGCAAATTCTGATGGAACCACCATTGAGCTCTCTATATGAACATGAGAATCAATTAAACCCGGCAAAATGTAATTCTTACAATCTAAATCAGAAGCTTTCAAAATTTTTTCTATTCTGCCGTTTTTTACCCGGATAGTTCCCGGAAACAATTTTTTATTAACAACATCAACTATATTTCCTGAAATTTCAAATGTTTCTTTATTCATGGTTCTCTATTTATAAATAAGTGTGAAATAAATGATATATCTAATGCTTACAGCAAATATATTGACATATTCCGACATTCCGAAAAGAATAAATGTCCTATAATTAATATTATGTTAAATAGGGGTTTTTATTTGTTTGCTTCCATTTGCCTTATTCAGTAAATTTAATCATTTCTATCCCCCTATTCAAAGTATGGCAGTTGAAAAAAAATTAAATCTGTCAATGTATTTCGTTTTTTGACACTTTTTTCTTATTGCACGTCATAAAAAAAGCCGGATTTTATAACCCGGCTTTTTATAAATAATTTCAACTTATTTTTCTTATTCAGGATGACCAAACATCTCCTCGTATATTTTTTGTATTTCTTCTTGTTTTTCATCTTGATCGGTTCTGGCATATAATTGATAAAGAGAAGTAATAATAGCCCTGTACATTGGGTGCTCCGGCTCTATTAATTCCTTAGCATCCTCCATGTATGGTTGTGCTTTAAGCCACATTTCATCAATTTTTTCTTCGGCTTTCTGGTATTGCTGGAAATCCCTTGTTTCTCTCAGCTCTTCTTCAGCTGTTTCGAATATTTCTATTCCTTTATTAAAATACAATGCTCCAAGGTTATAATAAGCATCAACATATTCATCATCCAGTTCGATAGCTTTTTCATAGGCTTTTACAGCCTCTTCAAATGCCATTTCTCTTTCTTCCTCTGAAAGCAATTCATCTTCAGCCATTTTTTCATAATTTGCGCCGAAAGCGAAATGCAATGACGGATTATCGGGGTCTCTTTCGATGGCAAGATCAAGAACATCCCTTGCTTCCTTCGTTTTACCTGTTAACAAATAAAAATTAGCCTCACCAAAAAGAAGATCAATGTCATCGGGATATTTTTCCCTTCCTTTTCTAATATACTTTAAAGCTTCATTTTCAACTTCAGATTGCTTAGCGGTCAAATTTTCATATTTTAATCCTATTTCTTCAATCTTTTCCTCTTCAAATTTAAATGGTTCTTCTTCAACAACGTATTCAACAATATCCGAATGAGCATCAAGCTCATAAGAGAGGATTGATTTAATTTCCCTTTCGCTTTCAACCTGTGCGAATATTGAATCAATACGTTCTCTTTTTTCATATGCTTTCATAAATGCATCATATTTTTCAATATCTATTGCCATTTTATCTCTTTGTTTCAGGAAGGTATTGGAAAGCCCCAGGAAAATATAAGGCTCATCAAGTTTCATTTCTACGAGTTGCTTATAATATTTTTGCGCATCATCCGTAAGGTTACCTTGTTCTGCTGCTAATGCAGCGTTAAACAGTGTCATGGTATCAACTGTTTCGAGCTGTTTGCTTATTGAGAATGATCTATAAAATCTCTCGCTTGCCTCGGGAAAATCTTGCCTTTCATAATGTTGCAATCCAAGATTAAAGATTTGTTCTGATAATATAAATCTTTTTTCCTGTATTTCAAGTAAATGAATATTGGTTTCATCCAATTCTCCAGCCTTATTTATTGCATCATAAGCTTTAGAAAGAGGATCATCGGCTAATTCCTGATGTTCGGGAACATCAGAGTCAAATAGAAACATATAAAAATCTGCTTTTAAAAGCCATACTTCGGGATCTTCTTTTGCACCCTCCTCTTCAAACAAAAGATTTAATTGTTCCTGCGCTTCTTTTAAGTTGCCTTGTTCAATATTTCTGCTTATTTCTCTTTTCGGAGATGCGCAGGAGAACAGAAATAGTCCTAAAATCAATAATATCAAATAATTTTTCATCAGTCAATGTTTTTTATTATTTTTTTAGTTTAATTTGTTTACAAATTTAATTAAAAAGTTATTTCAAAACGATTAATAATTAACCAAAGATCATTTTTTCAGTATTTTAAATAAATTAATTGATTATATATAGGTATTTTTTATTTTTTTTCGGAGTCATTTTGCACATTACCGTTTATGGCATGCTCCTTAATTTTTGCCACTGACGCGATTTTATCATCTTTGCTAAGGTTTATAAGCTTAACACCCTGTGTTGCTCTACCTACTTCACGTAAAGCGGAAATTGAAAGCCTTATGGTTATACCGTTTTTATTTATAATCATGAGGTCTTCTGTTCCTTTAACGTGCAAAATTGCAATCAAAGCACCGGTTTTTTTTGTAATATTAATGGTTTTTACACCTTTTCCTCCCCTGTTGGTTAAGCGATAGCTGTCTATTGACGATCTTTTACCATATCCTTTTTCTGCAACGACAAGTATGCTTCCGCTTATTTCTTTAACACACACCATGCCAACAACTTCATCATCCGGGCCACTCAGAGTAATACCTCTGACGCCTGCGGCATTACGCCCCATAGCACGTACCTTGCTCTCCTTAAAACGTATTGCCTTGCCGCTTCTTAAAGCAAGCAGAATTTCGCTTTCACCGTTTGTCAGGCTGGCCTCTATAAGCTCGTCCCCCTCTCTGATCGTTATTGCATTGATGCCATTGGCACGGGGGCGAGAATATGCCAACAAAGAAGTTTTTTTGATAAGGCCTTTTTTGGTACAAAGAGTAATATAGTTATTATTTATGTAATCCTGATCAGTCAAATCCTTAACATTGGCAAATGCTTTTATTCTGTCATCAGCAGGAATATTTATAAGATTTTGAATGGCACGTCCTTTAGAAGATTTGGCACCTTCAGGCAATTCAAATACTCTTATCCAAAAACATTTCCCCTTTTCGGTAAAAAACAAAAGATAATTATGATTAGTAGCTAAAAACAGATGTTCAACAAAATCATCCTGACGGATAACAGAGCCTTTTGAACCTTTACCTCCCCTGCCCTGTGTTTTATATTCAGCCAGCGGCGTGCGTTTTATATATCCCATGTGCGATATCGTAATCACCATATAATCATCTGCTATAACATCCTCCACTTTAAAATCGCCCGCACGGTATTCAATTTCCGATTTGGGTTTATCGCCATACTTCTCTTTTATTTCAATCAGCTCGTCTTTTATTATTTCCATCCTTAATTCAAAACTATCCAGCACCGACTTATAATATTCAATTATTTCACGTATTTCTTTGTATTCATCTTTGATTTTATCTCTTTCCAGGCCTGTAAGTCTTTGCAACCGCATTTCAAGTATTGCTTTTGCTTGTATTTCAGTAAGCTCGAAATTATTGATTAATCCTGTTTTCGCTTCATCAGGTGTTTGTGATTTTCTTATCAGTTCTATAACCGCATCAAGATTATCGAGAGCAATAAGCAACCCTTCGAGTATGTGTGCACGCTTTTCGGCTTCACGCAGCAAATATTCGGTTCTCCGGATTACTACATCGTGCCTGTGGTCAACATAATATTTGATTAAGTCCTTCAGGTTCAACAACATTGGTTTTCCATTAACCAATGCAATATTATTTACGCTGAAAGCGGTTTGCAGGGAGGTATGCTGGTAGAGCAGGTTAAGTATAACATTGGGAACAGCATCTTTTCTCAGTTCATATACTATTCGCATGCCCGTTCTGTCTGACTCATCACGGATATCAGTAATACCTTCAATTTTTTTATCATTTACAAGGTCGGCTGTTCTTTTTATCATTTCAGCTTTATTGACCTGGTAAGGTATTGATGTTGCAATAATCACTTCTTTGCCGTTGTCAAGGGTTTCAAAATTAGCTTCACCCCTGATAACTATACGCCCCCTGCCTGTTTTATAAGCATCTTTAATTCCATCATGCCCGTAAATAAGCCCCCCGGTGGGAAAATCAGGACCTTTAATATATTTCATCAAACCTTCAATGCTAATTTCGTTATCATCTATACAAGCAATTATTCCGTCAATGACTTCACCAAGATTGTGGGGGGGCATATTCGTAGCCATGCCAACCGCTATACCTGATGAGCCGTTGATCAAAAGGTTTGGTATTTTGGCAGGCAAAACAGAAGGTTCTTTAAGGGTATCATCAAAATTAAACTGCATATCAACGGTTTCCTTAGCAATATCAGTCAAAAGCTCTTCGGCAATCATGCGAAGCCTTGCTTCGGTATATCGCATTGCTGCCGGACTGTCACCATCAATACTGCCAAAATTACCTTGCCCGTCTATAAGCGGATATCTTAATGACCAGCTCTGTGCCATACGGACCATTGCATCATAAACAGAACTGTCACCATGTGGATGATATTTTCCCAGCACCTCCCCTACTATTCTGGCAGACTTTTTGTGGGGACGATTAGAAAAGATGCCAAGTTCATGCATCCCAAACAGAACACGACGATGAACCGGTTTTAAACCGTCACGAACATCAGGCAATGCGCGTGAAACAATAACCGACATGGCATAATCAATGTATGCCGTTTTCATCTGTTCTTCAATATCAACTTTTGTAATCTTTGTCTCTGACATAATGATTTATTTGAAAATGATGATATTTTTAATACACACACACTGCGAAAGTAAACATTTTTGCTTATAAAACTTAATTATTATGATTATATTATATTAACTATTTATCAACATTTATCAACATTTAATGTTAATTATTGTTAATAGCAATAAAAATGTTTAACCCTTTAATTTTGTAATTAAATTTGCTATTGAATTTTATTTAATTTTGAAAACGGAACACAATATAATATTGAATATTTTTTTGATATGTTTATTATGGAAGCAAAATTTTCACCAAGAGTAAAAGATGTTATCACCTATAGCCGAGAAGAAGCTTTGCGAAACGGCAACGACTATATTGGTGTTGAACATTTATTGCTTGGTATAATAAGAGAAGGAGAAGGTCTTGCCGTGCAGGTTCTGTCAAACATGGGCTTGGACCTGATCAAAATAAAAACTACTATAGAGAATACAATACGTGTTGAAGCACAGCAAAATAAAAACAGAACTATTGAAAACATTCCATTGGTAAGGCAAGCCGAAAGAGTATTAAAAGTAACTTACCTGGAGGCAAAGCTTTTCAACAGCGATCTGATAGGCACGGAGCATTTACTATTATCAATACTTAAGGATACTGATAATATTGCTACCAAAATTTTGGCTCAGTACGGAATTGATTATGAATCTATAAAAGAAGAAATTATAAGCTATAATTCTAACCCGGAGGATACTTTTGGTCATGATTTTAAGGATGAGTTGTCACAGGGTGCCGAAGATGATGAATCAACCGAGGGGGGTGGTTTTGGTAGATCATTAAAAAAATACTCGGATAAATCAAAGACCCCGGTGCTTGATAACTTTGGCAGGGATATAACCAAAGCAGCCGAGGAGAATCGTTTAGATCCCGTTGTTGGTCGTGAACGGGAGTTGGAACGTATTGCCCAGATATTGTCTAGGCGTAAAAAAAACAATCCTGTCCTGATCGGTGAGCCTGGTGTTGGCAAATCAGCAATAGCAGAGGGTTTAGCATTGCGTATTGTTGAGAGAAAAGTTTCAAGGGCTTTATTCAGTAAGCGTATTGTTACCCTTGATATTGCATCATTGGTAGCAGGAACAAAATATCGCGGCCAGTTTGAAGAACGTATGAAGGCTTTATTAAACGAATTGGAAAAAGCCCCGGATGTTATTCTTTTCATAGACGAGCTTCACACTATTGTTGGTGCAGGCGGTGCTTCCGGTTCACTCGACGCATCCAATATGTTCAAGCCCGCTCTTGCAAGAGGCGAAATTCAGTGTATTGGGGCTACCACCCTCAACGAATACAGGCAGCATATAGAAAAGGACGGCGCACTGGAAAGACGTTTCCAAAAAATTCTTATTGACCCCACAACAACTAATGAAACAATTGAAATCCTTAATAATATCAAAGAAAAATACGAAGATCATCACCTGGTATTATATTCCGAAGAAGCCGTCAATTCCTGTGTACATCTTACCGACCGTTATGTCAGCGACCGTTGCCTGCCCGACAAGGCTATTGACGCCTTGGATGAAGCCGGATCAAGGGTGCACATAACCAACATACGTGTACCGGAAAGAATTGTTAAAATTGAAGAAAATATTGACCAGGTTCGTGAAGAAAAAACAAAAGCCATCAAAAGCCAAAAATATGAACAGGCAGCCAAGTTCCGCGATCAGGAAAGAGAATTGATCGATCTGCTCGAACAGGAAAAACGGAAATGGGCGGAAGAGTCACAATTAAAACGGGAAACAGTTACTGAAAGCAATGTTTCGGAAGTCGTGTCTATGATGACAGGAATACCAGTACAAAGAATTGCTCTCAATGAAAGTGCCCGGCTTATTAATATGGAATCTGAACTGGGAAAAAGCGTGGTAGGACAAAACGATCCTATAAAAAAAGTTGTTAAGGCTATACGAAGAAACCGTGCCGGACTTAAAGACCCGAACAAGCCAATAGGTTCATTTATATTCCTCGGACCAACCGGCGTCGGAAAAACACATCTTGCAAAAATATTGTCAAGACATCTGTTTGATACTGACGAAGCCCTAATACGTATTGATATGAGCGAATATATGGAAAAATTCGCCGTTAGCCGGCTTATTGGTGCCCCGCCAGGATATATAGGATATGAAGAAGGCGGGCAACTTACTGAAAAAGTCAGAAGAAAACCTTACTCGGTATTATTGCTGGACGAAATTGAAAAAGCACACCCCGACGTTTTTCACCTGTTGCTGCAAATGCTCGACGACGGACAATTGACAGACAGCCTTGGTCGCAAGATTGATTTTAAAAATGTGATTATAATCATGACTTCCAACATTGGCTCAAGACAGCTTAAAGATTTTGGAACCGGTGTTGGATTCAGTACTAATTCTAAAAAAACACAATCAAAGGAGTTTACTCAAAGTGTTATTGAAAACGCATTGAAAAAAACCTTTGCTCCCGAATTCCTCAACAGAATTGATGATGTGGTTATTTTTGATGCTCTTCAAAAAGAACATATTTTGAAGATCATTGATATTGAACTTGAGTTTCTTTATAAACGGATTGACCAGATGGGCAACAAGATCAAACTTTCTGACAAGGCTAAAGAGTTTATCGCTGATAAAGGCTGGGACGCAGCCTATGGTGCAAGACCCCTGAAACGGGCTATCCAAAAATACCTTGAAGACCCGCTTGCAGAAGAGATCATTAAAGGGAAATTTGCGCAAGGAGAAACTATCGTTGTAGAACTTAATAAAAATGGTGACAATTTAATAATTAAAAGCAGCAAAAAGCCTGCACAATCACAAACCAATAATTCAGGAAAAAAGAAAGAGAAAGCGAAAGAAAAACAAAGCAACAAAACCTGATAAATTAACAGTTGACAGTCTCGTTTATTCTTTCTTCTTTTTTGCTTTTTTAGCTGGCTCAGCAGGTTTTGTCACTGTTATTTTTTTCTTTTTCCTGGGGCGTGTGCTGCCATAAGTGCCCCTGACAATTTTACCCCTGCGACTTCTTTGATCACCTCTTCCCATAATTTTATTATTTTATTCCCGTTTTTTATATTTGTTATAACTACTATCCGATTAAATTTTTTCGAAATTCATGAATATCAAGATTGATAACAACTCTATTAAAATTGACTGTTTTGATGGTATCATTTATATTTCTTTTATGCCACGAAGACTTGAAGACACTAAGCTTGTATTGAACGAAGTGAAATAACTCCAAGAACTTGACAATCAATACTATCAGTTTTGTGTTTCTTGGTGTCTTGGCGCCACTTCGACAAGCTCGGTGCAAGCTTAGTAGCTCGTATATTTAATTTTAACCGGACGGTAGTAATTTGTTATTTGTAATTATTTATCCCTTCAAAATTACTAACAATTTCAATACGGGTAACAGGTAAAGTGTAACGGGTTTTTGACTGACGCCGGCCAAGAAACCGGTCAAAATAAAATTAAGAACGGGTTTTATAAAAACGGTTTACCAGCAATTGAGAATTTTTTATACTGTTTTTTAACCATTGAAGTTTGATTTCCGTCTTTTCTTGATCTTTAAGCTTCCATCTTACAGAGCTGTTACGCAGCTTACCTGTCAAATAATAGAGGCATACTGCAGCCGAAACCGATATGTTGAGGCTTTCGGTAAATCCAAACATTGGTATCTTTACAAAATCATCTGCCATTTCAGCCGCAATATCAGATATACCCCTTAATTCCGTACCGAAAACCAGCGCCGTTTTTCTATCAAGGGGGAGCTCTTCGAGCATATAATTGTTTTCGTAGGGTGAAGCAGCAACAATCCGGTAATTTTGTTCTTTCAAGCCTGACAAACACTCACCGGTATTGTTTTCAAGCTTATTGTACCTGATCAAATTCAACCATTTTGAAGAGCCTAAAGCCACATCCGGGTTAACAGTGTATTCATTCTTGTTTTCAATAATATGAACATCCTGCACGCCAAATATTTCGCAAGATCTCAATACGGCACTGGCATTATGCGGTTGATATAAATCTTCCAAAACAACAGTGATATGCCGGGTTCGATATTCAACAACCTGGTTTATTTTTTTTAACCGTTCCGGTGTAATAAATTGTTCAAGATATTCAACTAGCCGGATATTGGAAAATTTTTTTGATGATTTTCTTGCTTTTACCATCAGGCAAGGTTATTTGTTTTAATTAAAATTGCAGAAAGCCTGAAAAGGATCCTTGCGGCAATAATGCTGTCAACACTGTTATCGGAGCCGGGAGCAACCTCTACAAGGTCGAAGCCAATTATTGTTCTTTTATTCTTCACCAATAAATCAAGCAAATACATTGCCTGGTCGAAAGAAAGCCCACCCGGAACCGGAGTTCCGGTTGAAGGACAATTGGAAGGCTCCAGGCCATCAATATCGAAAGTTAAATAAACTTTTTCGGGAAGACAGGAAATGATTCTTTCGCATATTGACTTCCATGTATTGCCCTCATAAAACGACTCTTTTATATCTTGATTAAAAAAAACCTTGATACGTTCCCTGTTTTCTTTCATCCTTTGATTCTCTTCATGGCTGAATTCACGTATTCCTACCTGGACAATTTTTTTCACCCCGGTTAAAGATAAAGCGTTAAACATTATTGAAGCATGCGATTGTTCCAATCCTTCAAAACTATTGCACAAATCGCTATGAGCATCTATTTGAAGAATGCCGAAGCTGGAATGCTTTCCGGATAAAGCTTTTATAAGCCCAAGCGGGGTTGAATGGTCGCCACCCAGCAATCCAACATACTTGCCTTCAGACAGTAATTTTTTGCTCAAAAACTCTATTTCATTGGTAACGTACCCTGATGCTCTATTGATTTTATCACGGATATGAGCCATTTTGCGGTTTTTACTCACATCACCGCCATTTTGAAGAAAATGCCTGTATTTATTTACTTCAGGGTATAGTTTGTCATTTAGCATAAGAATCTGTTGCGGTATTTTTTCCATAGCAATACCGGCTTTCCATGCCTCAGGGCATATCGGGTTATAGAGGTTAGTTTGCGGCGAGCTGTAAAAAACACTCTCAGGGCCTTTGCTTGCACCATATTTATAAGATGCTGTTACATCCCATGGTACAGGCAATATTATAAGGCGGGATTCATCTGTGTTGAAAGGCAATCCGAATATATTTGCATTGGTAGCTCCCACCCCGCTGGATTGAAAGGATGCTATCTTTTCCTTTTTGCTTAGCATATCTTTTTTGTAATTCTGCAAAGTTATTAACAATTTCAATATTCTTCTCTCTATGCCCCCCAGGGATGATTATTTTTTTACCCTGAATTCTAATTCCTGTATAAATAAAAAAAAGCCGCCATAAATTTTTTTTATGACGGCTCTAAAAAGTTTTAAAAAAGCTTACTTCACAACTTTAGCAAGTTCAGCACCTGGTTTGAATTTTACCACTTTTTTGGCAGGAATAGTAATTTCTTTACCAGTTTGTGGATTACGGCCTTTACGAGCTTCTCTTTTTGTTACCGAGAAAGAACCAAAGCCAACAAGCGCTACCCTGTTGCCTCTTTTCAAGGCATTAGTTGTGGCACCGATAAATGCATCAAGAGATCTCTTGGCATCAGCTTTAGTTAAGCCTGATGCTGATGAGATTGCATTAATTAATTCTGCTTTGTTCATTTTTTTTTGTTTTGGTTAAAAATATATTTAATTATCTTTAAACACTGCAAATATAGGTTATTTATTGAATAAAACAAGACAAATCTGCGATTTACCCTGCTTTTGTTGATAAGTTAATGGTTTTGTTAATAACTTTCGCCCTGCAACCATTGATTTTAAAGCGTTTCAGGATAACCAACAAATTTTCTTATTTTTTTATGAAAAAACAAATTTTTCTATAAAAATTATGGTTTCCCTATTTGGAAATGTTATATCCCCTCAAAAATTCTGCTGTTGTAATACGTTTTTTCCCGGATAGCTGTAATTCTTTAATGTTTACTGCACCGTCGGGTGTTGTAATTTTTAAATATGTCTTATTATCAGTAAGTACGGTTTTAAAAGGATAACTATGAAAAAAAATTTCAGGTACTGCTTCAAATATTTTCAGATAAAGAGATTTGTTCTTATTGATAGTTAGCTCAGTGAATGCCCCCGGCAGGGGGTTTAAGCCCCGAATAAGATTCACAATTTCATTGCATGATTTTTTCCAATCGATCCTGCAATCTTCCTTAAATATTTTAGGCGCTTTATTCAGGCTGTCATATTGCTTTTCCAGATCTTTTTGCTCAATGGGTTTGATGCTATCATTCAATAAACCTTTTAATGTTTTAATGACAAGCCCGGCGCCTTTAATTTTCATCTTTTCATGTAAAGAACCTGCGGTTTCGCCACGTTCAATATTTATTTTCTCTCTCAGGAGGATTTTCCCGGTATCAATCTTTTCATCAACAAAGAATGTGGTAACTCCCGTATATTTTTCACCGTTTATTATTACCCGGTTGATCGGGGCTGCGCCCCTGTAGTCCGGCAGCAACGATGCATGCAGGTTAAACGTTCCGAGAGGCGGCATTTGCCAAACTTCTGCCGGTAATTTTCGAAAAGCAACAACAATTTGAACGCCAGGAGAGATGGTTTTCAATTCATGTATAAAAGCAGGGTCGCTAAGATCTACGGGCTGGAATAATTTCAGACTATGTTGAAGGGCAACCTCTTTTACTTCACTGAAACCTATTTTCCTTCCTCTCCCGGCAGGTTTGTCAGGCGAAGTAACCACAGCAGCTATTTTATAATCGTTAATTATAAGTTTCTCCAAAACATAAGCTGCAATTTCAGGCGTTCCCATAAAGATAATACGGGGTGTTTTTGCTGCCATTGGACATTTGGATTTGCCCTGCAGAATAATCGCTTTACAAATCCCGCAGGTTTATTTTGGATTTAAACTGATTTGATCTGCAATTTTGAATATGCTCTAAAAAAATTTTGTAGCGGATCCAATCTTTCTTTACTTATCAATGGATTTCTCCTGAAGTTTTCTTTTCAACTCTATCATTTTGACGGCGGTTGCCCCGGCTTCATCGCCTTTATTCCCGCGTTTACCGCCGGCACGCTCTTTGGCTTGCCGGTAGTTGCCGGTAGTAAGAACCCCGAATATGACAGGAATGCCGGTCTCTAAGCCAACTTTAGTAATACCATTTGCAACAGCACCGGAAATAAATTCAAAATGTTTTGTTTCTCCCTTTATAACGCAACCCAGACAAATAACAGCATCTGTCTTGAGATTTTCTGCCAGCAACCTTGCTCCTACCGGCAATTCAAAGCTTCCGGGGACATGATAAACGTGAATGTTTTTTTCTTCAACACCCATATTTTTCATCGTATTAACAGCACCTTTTAATAAAGCGGAAGTAATATCACCGTTCCACTCAGACATCACCACCCCTACCCGCATATCAGAAGCATCAGCTGAATAATTCCCGTTAAATTCCGACAGCTTTTTTTTCTTTCCGGTCATAATTATGTATTTGATTATATATTAATCGAGCCGGGCTTGAGTACGTGCAATATACCTGTCAATGTTCCTTGCTTCACGCGAATCGCTGTATTCATTTTTTATTTGCTTATACAGGCGTAAAGCTTCATCATAATTGCCCATATATTCGTATAGTTGAGCCGCTCTGAACAAAAATATAGGTGTTGTAAAAATATTGGGTTCATGACGGTAGGCTCTCGTATAGTAACGGACAGCGTCATCTTTTTTGCCAAGTTCAAGATATGCATCACCAATTGCGCCGTATGCCAATGCTCCCAAAATTTGATCACGGGCGCGATAGCTCTCCAGGTAATCAATGGCTTCTTCATATTCACCAAGCCTAAGGTAACTTATACCGGCATAATACCTTGCTAAATTGGCGGTTTTTGTATAACGAAACTCTGATATGATGTCTAAAAACCCCAAATGAATACCATCACCATAAAGAGCTTTTTCCAGTGAATCTTTTTCAAAATATTTTTCGGCCATATAGATCTCTTCCCCGGCACTTTGCTCCCGCGGCTCCATTACAAACCTGGTATATGCTATATAAGCGGCAGCAATAACAACTATTACCCCTACTACCCAGAAAATCAGTTTCTGATTCCTTTCAATAAACTGCTCCGTTTTGCTCAGAGCCCCTTCAACAGCCTCAACCCGCTTCTCCCCTTTACTGTGATCTTTGTGTTTTGCCATAATATTTTTAATTTAAGCTGCAAAATTAAGTTATTTTTGTATCATACAAAGATTTTTGATCTCTTTTTTTAATGATATTCATATTCAAAATAATTTTTTAAATAAACGTGCCGTTATTTCAATAAATATTGGTGACGGGTAACGAGTGACGGGTGACGGGAGTAACAGGTAAATGATCAGAGTGATGGATTGTGAATGGTGAAAATGTGAGAAATAATCTGTAACCATTGTCAGCAGTCG
>PWZB01000147.1 GCA_003567625.1 Bacteroidales bacterium
AAAACTTTATCTTTGAAATTATTAATAACTAAATCAACATTAATCTAAAACATTAAAAACATGAACTTTGAATTTACGGATGAACAAAAGATGATTCGGCAAGCGGCTAAGGATTTTGCCGAGCGCGAATTGCTGCCCGATGTTATTGAAAGAGATAACAAATCGGAATTTCCTTCAGAACATATTAAGAAGTTATCGGAGCTTGGTTTTTTAGGTATGATGACCGATCCCAAATATGATGGCGGAGGCATGGACACAATATCATACGTTTTAGCTATGGAAGAAATATCAAAAATTGATTCTTCTGTATCAGTTGTGATGTCTGTATGCAACTCTCTGGTGAACTGGGGTATTGAAAAGTTTGGCAACGAAGAGCAAAAAGAGAAATATTTGCGACCTCTGGCAAGCGGGCAGAAAATAGGTGCATTCCTGCTATCTGAACCGGAAGCGGGCTCTGATGCTACAAAGCAACGTACTATTGCTGAAGATAAAGGTGACCATTACCTTGTTAACGGTACAAAGAACTTCATAACAAATGCCAACTGTGCCTCTACATATATTGTAATTGCGCAAACTGATCCTGAAAAGGGACATAAGGGAATTAATGCGCTTCTGATAGAAAAGGATGCTCCGGGTATAACTCTCGGACCTCATGATGATAAAATGGGTATGAGAAGTTCGGATACACATTCTGTAATGTTTACTGATGTTAAAATACCTAAAGAAAACCGTATTGGAGAAGATGGATTTGGATTTAAGTTTGCCATGCAAACCCTTGATGGAGGCAGGATAGGTATTGCTGCGCAAGCCGTAGGAATAGCAGCTGGCGCATTTGAAAGAGCATTGAATTATTCTAAAGAAAGAAAGGCTTTTGGAACGGAAATCTGCAACCACCAGGCAGTAGCTTTCAAACTTGCAGATATGGCCGTTAAAATTGAAAACGCAAGAAATCTGTGCCTTAAATCAGCATGGTTGAAAGATCAAAATAAACCATTCGGGTACGCCAGTGCAATGGCAAAATTGTATTGTGCTGATACCGCTATGTATGTTACCACTGAAGCAGTACAGATTTTAGGAGGATATGGCTATATGAAAGAATACCACGTTGAAAGACTGATGCGCGAAGCCAAGCTTACACAAATCTATGAAGGAACGTCCGAAATACAAAAAATAGTTATATCCAGAACTTTGACAAAATAGATGGCTATATGGCTATATGGCTATATGGTTAGATGGTTAGATGGTTAGATGGTTAGATGGTTGAAAACTCATAAATCAAGCAATTAATCAACTAATCAATTATATTGAAATTGTTAATCGATTTGAGGAATTGAATAGTTACAAATTATAAATAACAGTTAGAATTAAAAATAAAAAGATGAAAATTTTAGTATGTATAAGTGATGTCCCGGACACCACGACAAAAATCAAATTTACGAATGAAAATAAAGAGCTTGACAAAACAGGAATTCAATGGGTAATTAATCCATGGGATGAATTGGCACTGACCAGGGCATTAGAATTGAAAGAATCATCAGGTGGGGAAATTGAAAGCATAACAGTTATCAATGTTGGATCGGCTGCATCCGAGCCTACCATCAGAAAAGCTTTGGCTATGGGGGCGGATAATGCAATCAGGGTTGATATAGAGCCAAAAGAATCTTACTTCGTTGCTTATCAGCTTGCTGAAGCTATTAAGCCAAGAGAGTTTGATATCATTTTAGCAGGTTTGGATTCTGCAGACTATAATGGTGCTTCGGTTGGTGGTATGCTGGCAGAATTGCTTGATATGGCTTCAGTTTCGGCAGTTTCAGCTTTAAATATTGAAGAGGGTAAAGTTTTAGTTAACAGGGAAATTGAAGGAGGAACTCAAAAGCTGGAAGTTAAAACTCCATTTATTGCAGTGGTACAGAAAGGTATTGCCATAGAACCCAGAATTCCTGCTATGAGAGGTATAATGATGGCAAGAACCAAACCCCTTGAAGTAGTTGAACCTTCAAACGCAAATTGCCTGACTGAAAATTTAGTTTACGAACTACCTCAGCCAAAAGGGGCATGCAGGATATTTAAAGAAGAAGATATTAAAGAACTGGTTGAAGTTCTGCATAAAGAAGCAAAATCGATTTAACTAAATTAAACAAAAGATAAAATGACACTATTAGTATATACGGAAAACCGAGAGGGAAAATTTAAAAAAGCAACATTTGAACTGTTGTCTTATGCACAAGAACTGGCAAAAAACATTAATACAGAAATTGTTGCATTGTCAATAGGCGATGTAAGCCCTGATGAGCTAAATAAACTTGGAAATTATGGTGCTAAAAAAGTTTTTTCTGTTAAAGATGAAAAGCTTGATTTACTTGATAATAAAATATATACTGCTGTAATAGCCGATATTTTGGAAAAGGAAAATGCTAAAATAATTATCTTCCCGGATAATTTATCAGGCAGAGCTTTGGCGCCAAGGCTTTCTGCAAAACTTAAAGCCGGCTTGGTTTCCGGTGTTGTAGATATACCTTCGTCTTACGATCCATTTATAATTAAAAATAAAGTCTTTACCGGCAAAGCATATGCCAGCGTTAAAGTTACTTCGGATATTAAGATCTTAACTTTATCACAAAACTCTTTCGGTATTAAAGACCCGTCAAGCGATACTCCGCAAATTGAGGATATCAAGCCTGATATCTCATGTATTGACAGCAACTTGAAATTATTATCGGTTGATATGGTTACAGGCAAATTGTTATTGACAGATGCTGAAAGAGTTGTTTCGGGAGGCAGGGGTATGAGAAGTCCTGAAAACTGGAATCTTATTGAAGAGCTTGCGGAGCTGCTTGGTGCGGCGACAGCTTGTACACGCCCTGTTTCAGACGAAGGGTGGCGCCCTCATGATGAGCACGTCGGACAAACAGGTAAAATAATTGCTCCCGAACTATATATAGCTTGTGGGATTTCCGGTGCAATACAGCACGTTGGCGGAATTTCTTCATCAAAAGTTATCGTTGCAATCAATAAAGACCCCGACGCCCCGATATTTGAAGTTGCCGACTATGGCATCCTGGGAGACTTTAAAAATGTATTGCCGGAACTAACTAAAGCTATTAAGGAAACTAAGGGCTCATAATAATTATTTTATCTTTCTATTTGCTTATATTGCCTGTAACAAATCAGAAGGGTTTGATATACCTGGTATTCTTTTGAATTAACTACAAAATCATAGCTTAGGTTGCAAAAATCCAGGAAATCATTTATTTCCTGGATATCTTCCAGCCCTGTTAATCTTTTAACCACGGTTGGGTTTACCAGTCTTGACATCTTCTCGTCCTTTTTTGCCTGTTCTTTGACTTCACGGTATTTGCGCTTTTCACGCCCCCTTTGGCTGAATTGTTCATACAAAAGGGTAACAGGCCCCGTCATGGTAACACCCGCACCTTCACTGGTCGGAGCCAAATAAAGTTGCTCGGGCAAATCAAGATCAATCCGTGGTACAGTATCTGTGATCTTATCATCATCAAAACAAATAAAGGCTTGCCTGAATTCAGAAAATGTCGCATAAGGAAAAACATCAACGCCGGGAAGGTCATATATCCTTTTTCTCAATTCAATAATAACATAGTCAGTTTCTCTGAAAAATTTTTCCGTAACGAAAATAGTATCGTTCTTAAAACCCATTGCCTGAAACAAAATAGTGTCACCTTCCATCATATTTATGGCAAACGACCCATCATCCAGAGAGGATGTTCCACGCATCCTGGTAAGATTTATAACATGCACGTTCTCTATTGCCGCAGAGTCTTCCTTTTGTATAACCACTCCCGGCAACCTTTTTATGTCCATATTGAGGTTTGCAAATATGAAATTTGGTGTAACCAGCAATAAAGACAACACTAATAATGAACTGTAATGCAAAAAAATCCCACATGGGTTAACGAAAATAACCTTGTGTTGCAAATTCATTTAATCTTCTTTGCCTTTTTATGTACGACAAAATTTAAAAGATTTTATTATACAAAGCTAACAAA
Source organism: Bacteroidales bacterium (assembly GCA_003567625.1). GTDB lineage: Bacteria > Bacteroidota > Bacteroidia > Bacteroidales > UBA7960 > PUKZ01. The sequence goes on from PWZB01000147.1 coordinate 4,023, forward strand.
ACAATATTAAAAATATTTTACGAATGAATTATCTAATTCAAATCACTAATTTTGACCAACTAATTAAAAAGATAGTATATGAAAATAAAACATGTTTTTGATAATAACAAAAAATGGATTGAAAAAAAGCTCAAAACTGACAATGATTATTTCAAAAAATTATCAAAGCATCAGAAACCCGGGATTCTTTACATAGGTTGTTCTGACAGCCGCGTAACAGCCGAAGAGCTTATGGGCGCCCAGCCCGGCGAGGTTTTTGTTCACAGAAATATCGCCAACATGGTTTCAAGTACGGATTTGAGCGCGATGTCGGTTATTAATTACGCGGTGTGCCATCTGAAAGTGAAACATATTGTTGTTTGTGGTCACTATTACTGCGGAGGAATCAATGCAGCTATGCAACCTGCCGATATGGGA
>PWZB01000039.1 GCA_003567625.1 Bacteroidales bacterium
TTTTCCAAATTGTTAAGCAGGATCTTTACTATTGCAGTAGCCCAGCTTCCCGAACCAATTACGGCAACTTTGTCTTTTTGCATAACTATATACTTTTTTGTGCAAATATAGCCTTTAGATCGGCAAGTTGTTTGAATCTCGTATGTCTGAATGTTAGTTGCTTTATTTTAAAGCTTAAAAAAAATGCGAAAGTAAGGAAAAAATTATTTTCTAAGTGAACTCAAGTCTGAAATTTTTATTTGAGTTTTGGGATTGTAACCAAGCTTTTTACCCCGGTCAATATCAATATTTACGTTTCATTATTTCAAAATGTATAACGGCGGTACGCGGATCAAAGTAAAGCGTTTCGGGCTCATCTCCTTCGTCCCACAGTTCTAATACTTCGAGATGTTTTTCTTTTTGTTTTTTCTGTTTTACAATCTGGTCCTCAATTCTATCTATTTTCCCTTCGGCGGAAAATTTAAAATCATCACTTACACCCGTCAAGCCGGTGTGTCTTTCATATTCTCCCTGTTCTTCTTCCTCTGATGATACCTGCGGTGCTTTCGTTTCTTCTTCAACCGTTTCTGCTTCCGACGTGCTTTCGGTAGCTACATCTTCTTCACCAAGGATCTCACGGAAAACAGTTTCAAAGTCTTTATCTTCCTTTTCGGCTTCCGGCCGAGCGACAGGCTGGGGTGTTTGCTTTTCACGTTGTTTCTTTTTTGACCTGCCTCTGTAAAGACTGTACATCAGCCATACAAATGCCAGCAGGATGATAATAATGTCTTCCATAAATTAATTTTCTTTTGAATGTATGATATGGTTATTTATCTGTTTAAATAACGATACTGTACTCCAATACCATCGGACATAAAAAGGAGCTCCACGGGCATTCCACTGTTGCGATCTTATCCTGTTTGCACCCATGTGCCTTTGAGTTTCGGGTGTTTGCATATTATAATGTCTTTGACGACCTTGCTCAAGTATTCTCTCAGATTCCCTGTAACGCCGCTCCAAACGCCTTTCCTGCTTGCGCTGTTCCCTGGTAACCTGGTATTGTGGCGTGCAACTGCCCAATAACATCGCAAAAATCAACAAAACCAAAATATGTAAACGGAACTTGCCCATATTAATGGTTTTTTTTTTAAAAACGCCTGAAATAAACCTTTTATTTCTTAACAAAATTACCATTTTATTACTACTTTTACAAATAAAATATCTTTTTGTTATAAAAACAGCAGTGATAATACGTAGTATTTTATTACATTAAATTTTGAAATTTAATAAATAACAAAACACAACCGAGCGTGCCGACCAACGGGAGACCACGACCGAAGGGAGTAACATTGCGAGCTCGTGAACACTTATTAAATAATAAATCTGGGAACAATAATCAAAACTCTAATGAGCATAGCGGGCTCGGTTGCCATTTGTGTTTTGGAATTAAAATACTTATATAAAATCAGTGGAAATCTGTGTAATCTGTGGCATAAAACACTATTTAGAGCAGGCTCAGTAATTTAAATTACAAATTGAGTAAGTTGAAGAAAATAAATAATATATTATTGATCATTATAATAATAGTTGCCGGGGTTGCTTTGCTTTCCGAATGTGATAAGGATATGAAACATCCTGTACCTGATGTTCATGTGGATTTTCGCATAGATCTGCAAATTACTTATAAATTAAACACAATAGGTGGCTGGGAATATTTTACTGGCGGGTATCGCGGTATAGTGATCTACCGTGCATCGGAAGATGAATTCAGTGCTTTCGACAGGGCATGTACACATAATATCTATAATAGTATCGTGGTAAATGATCCTCCAATAGCCGAATGTGAGGAATGTGGAAGCAGCTATTTGCTGATTGATGGCTCGGTGGTCAACGGACCGGCTAAACATCAGCTTAAACAATACCGGACAATACTGGATTATCCTTATTTATATGTCAGGAATTATTACTGATGTTTTACAGAAAATTATATTAACCACCAGATTCAACAACAAATCCTTGCTTTTTTTTAATTAAGTTTGTCTCTGTTTTATTAAAACTGTTATTTATTTTGCATATTTGAACCCTGAAAAATTGTAAACCTGAAGAAAAGCAATGGGTTTATTATACAACATTTTTATATATTTTTATTATTTTTCAATAAAGGCAGCGTCTTTTTTCAATACCAAGGCACGCAAGTGGGTTGAGGGAAGGAAGCAACTTTTTGAAAGGATGTTTTTCAACAGCAACGAGGATGATAAGCTGATATGGTTTCATTATTCGTCGCTTGGTGAGTTTGAGCAAGGCAGACCCGTTATGGAAAGTTTAAAGAGAGATAACCCGGGGCATAAGCTGCTTGTCACCTTTTTTTCGCCCTCAGGTTTTGAGGTAAGCAAGAATTATGCTTATGCCGATTACATGTTTTATCTTCCTTTAGACACGTCCGGCAATGCAAAAAAATTTCTCGATATTTGGAATCCGGATATTGCTGTTTTCGTAAAATATGAATTTTGGTATAATTATATCAACGAATTAAACAGGCGAAATATCCCTTTGATACTTATTTCGGCAACATTTCGCAAAAATCACTATTTTTTCAGGTTTTACGGGTCATGGTTCAGAAAACAGCTTGGAAAGATCACCTATATACTTGTTCAGAACAGGGAATCGTTGAAGTTATTATCAAAAGCAGGCATAAGAAATGTTAGTCTTGCCGGCGATACAAGGTTCGACCGTGTTTATGATATCAGCGTTAAGCCACAAAGATTTGAAGATATTGAAAGTTTTGTTCAGGCATCTATTATTTTTATTGCAGGCAGTACATGGCTCAGGGATGAACAAATGCTTACCGGGCTTATAAACAAGAATTTCAAGGGAATAAAATATATTATTGCACCTCATGTAATTGATAAGAAAAAAATTGATGGTTTTACAAAAAAAATAAAGGGCAAGACTGTCAAATTATCAGACACTGACAAATCAGGGTTTCCTGAAGCCCAGGTTTTAATCATAGACCGTATCGGGATACTTTCGCACGTATATCAATATGCCTCGGTTGCTTATATTGGGGGCGGTTTTGGCAAAGGCATCCATAATGTGTTGGAAGCTGCCGTTTTTGGAATGCCCGTAATCTTCGGGCCAAACTATAAAAAGTTTAACGAAGCATCGGAGCTGGTAAAATATGGCGGAGCCTTTCCGGCAGCAAACAGTAACGAATTATCAATCATAACTTATAAACTATTAAGCGATTATAGAATATTGAAGCAAACCTCTGCCTGTTCAAAAGAATATGTACACGCTAAAAAAGGCGCAACGGAAAAAACGGTGTCTGTTATTAATGCTATGATTTCGCCCCAAAAACATCTGAAGGTTGATAACGATTCTTTTATTATGAACTGAAAACAAATCTGATATATTTAAGATGAAATTTATTCTCAAACTTTTGGTATCATCTTTTGCGGTAGTTATTACATCTTATATGCTTCCGGAAGCACATGTGAATGTTGATAAGTTCACTACGGCTATCATTGTCGCATTTGTATTGGCTTTATTAAATGCTTTGCTCAAGCCTGTTCTTATTATACTTACCATACCTGTTACCATACTTAGTTTTGGTCTTTTTTTGCTGGTAATCAATGCATTTATAATCCAGTTGGCGGGTCATTTTGTAAGGGGTTTTGATGTTGATAGTTTCTGGTGGGCATTGCTTTTCAGTATTATTCTTTCATTGGTAACGTGGCTTCTTGAATTACCGGTCAAATCGAAGCATCATAGAGACCATTATAGAGACCAATATTGAAGCTCTTAAACTATAAAACCTCTAAACGATTAAACAAATTTTATTCGACGGTAACTGATTTTGCAAGGTTTCTGGGTTGGTCAACATTACATCCTCTAAGAACGGCAATATGATAAGAGAGCAACTGCAATGGTATGCTGGCGATGATAGGAACAAAAATTTCGTCGGTTTCGGGCAGTTCAATCACGTGGTCAGCTAATTTTTTGACCGTCTGGTCACCTTCGGTTACAAGTGCAATAATAGTTCCTTTTCTTGCTTTGACTTCCTGAATGTTGCTAAGCACTTTATCGTAAGCGCCTTTTTTGGTAGCAATAACGACCACCGGCATTTCCTCGTCAATTAAAGCTATTGGGCCGTGCTTCATTTCTGCTGCGGGGTATCCTTCGGCATGAATATATGAAATCTCTTTAAGCTTAAGGGCGCCTTCAAGGGCAAGCGGAAAGTTATAACCCCTTCCGAGATACAAAAAATTCCTGCATTTGTGAAATATCTTAGCTAATTCTTTAATATTGCCGTTAAGTTCAAGTGTTTTTTCCACTTTTGCCGGTATTGTTTCCATTTCATTTATAAGCTGATAAAACCGGCTTTTGGATAAGGTTCCTTTATTATCGGCTATTGATAATGCCATTAATGTCAGAAGCGTCACTTGTGCCGTAAAAGCTTTGGTGGAGGCTACTCCTATTTCCGGTCCCGCATGTGTATATGATCCGGCGTGTGTTGCCCTTGCAATTGAAGACCCCACTACATTGCATATTCCAATAATTGTAGCACCTTTCGATTTTGCCAGTTCAACAGCAGCAAGCGTATCGGCTGTTTCTCCCGACTGAGATATGGCTACTACTATGTCATCTTCATAAATAACGGGGTTACGGTACCTGAATTCAGATGCGTATTCAACCTTTACAGGAATACGTGTAAGGTCTTCAAAAAGGTATTCACCAACCATGCCGGCATGCCAGGACGTTCCGCAGCCTACTATTATAATCCGCCTTGCGTTGATGAATTTTTGCTCATAATCGATGATCCCGCCAAGCGATACAATGCCTTTTGAAACATTCAGGCGCCCTCTCATGCTGTCATTGATGGATCGGGGCTGTTCATATATCTCTTTAAGCATAAAATGAGGAAAGCCGCTCTTCTCTATAGCTGACAACTGCAACTCAAGCTTCTGAATATAAGGCGTTTTTTCCTGGTTGCGGGTAGTCTTTATTTTTAATTCGCCTTGACGATTAACGGTTGCAACCTCCTCATCGTCAAGATAAACAACATTCTTTGTATATTCAACTATTGGAGAGGCATCAGATGCTATGAAAAACTCATCTTCACCTAAACCTATTACCAGGGGGCTGCCCTTTTTTGCTGCGATCAGGGTATCAGGATAATCCTGTGAAATAACTACAATGGCATAAGCCCCGTAAATATGGTTTAGCGCTATCCTGACAGCCTCAAAAATGTCGGTGTTTTCATTTAGCTGGATATCTTCAATAAGATGTATCAATACTTCGGTATCTGTATCACTCTGGAAAGTATAGCCCCTATTTATAAGTTCTTCCTTCAGGGTATTATAATTTTCTATTATGCCGTTATGAATAATGGCAAGTTTTTTTGATGGGCTAAAGTGAGGATGTGCGTTGATATCATTGGGCTCGCCATGGGTTGCCCAACGGGTATGAGCAATACCAACGGTTCCCTCAAGTGCTTTCCCTCTGAGCCTGTTCTCAAGGTCGGAAACCTTACCATGAGTTTTATATAATTGCAAATCATCATTTATCAGTGCAAGCCCCGCACTGTCATAGCCACGGTATTCAAGACGATACAACCCTTTCATAAGAACAGGATATACCTTTCTTGAGCCTACATATCCTATAATTCCACACATGCGCCGGTTGTTTATTCCAAATTAATATAATTCAGTTCTAATCTTAAAGGATTTTCTTCACGACCGGGCCCTTTTAGGACAACCCGGTTAGCATTGCTGTGGGATTCCGCTATGACTAATATCATACCGTAATTTGAACCCGGATCTTCTAACAGTTGCTGGAAATGTTGAGTGATATTCATCCTGTATTCTTTCTCATCTTCGTCATACCAGCCGTCAAAATAACCAAAATTACTGTCTATAATATGAGCCAAATCACCATCTTCGTCCTTTTTCAATAAATATAACCTGCCAGGTGGCGGTGAATGTTCTTCGGAGTAATAATTTTCATCAGTAAAATCCAAATCAACCGGAATAATTAATTTAGCCCTGTTAATAACAACATTTTCTTCCTTTGCCAACGATTCAAGAGTTTCCTGAAAATCAATAAAAACGTTCACTCCAGCCATAGATTGCAAAAAAAGCAGGCTGTCGCCATAAGATGTTTCACTTTCAATAATTTGTTTTTTCAGGTATTCATGAGCATTCTCATAACCGAATTGCTCTGCATTAGTAGCTCTTTTTGATTCACTTGCGGGAAATGACCATGTAGATGATATTGTATCCCCTTCCTGATGGTAATAAAGTCTTATGGTAGAGTTTGATTCATATGCTTCTGCTCTCAAAAGGTTAAAATATAGTATTGCTCCATCTTCGTCAGGTGGCAACATATCAACCGTAACATATAATCCTTTGAAAAATTCGCGGAAAGCATCATTATCGTAAAAATGTTCTGTGCCTGATGCATCGATTAATTTTTTCCCGAGTTCTCCTGTATCATCCGATAAACGGATCCGCAGATGGGGAGGATATGTGTGATGTCCGACAGCTACGCTATCATCAGGGGTTGGACGCACATCAATATCAACAACGGGAGTTTCTTTGTGTTCTAAAACAAGTGTAGAATAAAAAGCACCATCCTCAGGCTCAGGAAAGTTTTCGCTCAACTCATAGACTTTCACATTTTGAAAAGTGGTATAATTACCGTAATATCCGGCATAATACAACTCCAGGACAACCGAATCCAAAATAGGGTCTTCACCCAAAAAAAGGCTATCTGCTGTCAGCCTGAACTCGGTATATATGCTTGTCCTTGTTGAGCCAAAAACAGGATCATTAAAAAATCCAAGCAAATTACGGGTTGAAAAATTTGTCGGGACAGAATCTTCCGGCACAGAATAAGCCGTAACCTCATAGACTTCCGTACTAAGACTCAGAGGGTTTTCGACAAGGTCCATCCCTATTTCATCAGGTTCTTCGCAAGATGTGAAAAACATCAGTGTAAAAACCGAAGTTACTAAAGAAATCAAGCGGAAAAAACCCCCGAAACCACGGGGGATATAATTTTTTTTCAAAATTGTAAGATTTTAAAATTTACAAAATATCGGTAACTCGTAATAAACGTAAATGTACATTAAAAAATTATTCGCTCAACACCGATTCTGAAACAAGAACCTCGTCATAAAAGTCATTATGTTCATCAATGTATGATTCCATTGACCGGATTTTCAACAATGGTTTACCACTTTCCACAACATATTTTTCAATATCCGGATTAATTTTATCACTACTGAAGATAACACCATCGGAAAAATTGACTGCTGCTTTGCAAATATTAACGTAATCTGGTTCGTAATAAAACTCAAGGTCCTTGTCTGTCATTTCTCTTACTTTGAATTTTTTTACGATGTCTTTATTGAGTTGACCTGGAAAATCGTCATCAAAAACCGAATATATGACCTTCGTTTCAGAAAAAAGCGGATTTTCCTTCAGAACAGTTTTAAAATACAACGGTAACAGGCTTGAAAACCATCCGCTGCAATGAACGATATCGGGAGCCCATCCTAATTTCTTGACTGTTTCAATAACTCCCCTGCTAAAAAAAACGGCTCGTTCATCATTATCATCAAAATAATCGCCGTTTCTGTCTGTCAGTGTAAATTTCCTCTGGAAAAAATCTTCATTATCTATGAAATAAATTTGCATCCTTGCTGATTGAATAGAAGCTACTTTAATAATCAAGGGATGGTCGGTGTCATTGATAATGAGATTCATTCCGGAAAGGCGAATTACTTCGTGAAGTTGATTCCTTCTTTCATTGATGCACCCAAAACGGGGCATAAATGTCCTTATCTCTTTCCCTTTTTCTTGTATTCCCTGCGGAAGATAACGACCGATAATACCCATGGGAGATTCTTTGAGATAAGGCATGATTTCTTGATGTACAAAAAGAACTCTTGGTTTTTCCATAATTTTATTTAAATTGTCTTATTACTAAAAAATGAAAAGGTATGCAAATTTACAGATTTTTTGTTAATTTTCAAATTATTCATTTAGCTTTGCCAACATCTATTATATCAATATATCACCAAACATCTTATTTTTCGTTGTTTGATATTAAAAGTAATGGGTTTTCGGGTTGTGAAAATCTTTGTATTTAAGATTTTAAGCTTGCTCTGATTATTTCTACCGCAAATTTACCCCCCTGTGGGATAATTTTTATTATCCGAAAAGGCAAATTTGCAGAAACTGATATTTTTGGCCTTTTTTTGTGGGTTCAGATTTTAATCACCGGATTTATTCTTGTTTTTTCAGTAATGAGAAAAGGTAACTAATCAGAATGATAATTTATTATAATTTTGCTTTTTTTATCAACCTAAAAAGGTTCAATTACAAATGAAAGTTTTTAAAACTGTTTCTGAAATAAGGGATTATCTTGATAAAGAGAGACGAAACGGGTGTTCGGTAGGGTTTATCCCAACGATGGGGGCTTTGCATAGGGGGCATACTGAGATTATTCAACGAGTACGCCGGGAAAATGACCTGGTAGTATGCAGCATTTTTGTTAATCCAAAACAATTTGGTAATAACGTAGATTTCAAAAAATATCCACGAAATATAGATAAAGACCTGCAGATTCTTTCAGATATTGACTGCGATATTGCTTTTACACCATCAACAGAAGAAATGTATCCCGGACCTGTAAAGGAAGATTATCAATTCGGTGAGTTAGAAGAAACAATGGAAGGCAAATATCGAAAAGGTCATTTTAAGGGAGTTGCTATAGCAGTCAAAAGATTGCTTGAAATTACAGAACCTGACAGGGCTTATTTCGGAAAAAAAGATTACCAGCAATTATTGATAATAAAAAAACTTGTTGAAATAACCGGTTTGCCTGTTGTAATTGTTCCGTGTAATACTGTACGTGAGCCCGACGGGCTCGCCCTGAATTCACGCAACCAACGATTGACACCACAGCAAAGAAAAGACGCAGCAATAATTCACAAAACTCTTCTTAAAGCTTACAATCTGTATAATAAAAAAACACCATTTTATCAGATAAAACAAATGGTTAAACTTGAAATAAATGCTATGCCAACTTTGCGGCTTGAGTATTTTGAAATTGCTAATCCTGAAAATCTCAAGCCTTTAAAAACCTATATGCCGGATCAAAAAGCTATCGCTTGTATTGCAGTGTATGCAGGTAATATAAGGTTAATTGATAATATGGTTTTTAATGATTAATTTTGACGTTTACTTTAAAAGGTCTTTTTATACTTGTAAATAAAATTAATAAAGAATGTTAGTTGAAGTATTAAAATCTAAAATACATCGTGCTGTTGTTACCGAGGCTAATTTACACTATATGGGCAGCATAACCATTGATGAAGATTTGATTGATGCAACCGGAATGATTGAGAATGAAAAAGTACAAGTAGTTAATTTAAATAACGGGGAGCGTATTGAAACATATGTTATGAAGGGGCAACGGGGAAGCGGCATAATTTGCATGAATGGGCCTGCAGCACGCCGGGCACTCCAGGGTGATATTATAATTATTCTTTCTTATGCAATGATGGAAGTGGAGCAGGCAAAAAAATTCAAGCCTAAGGTTGTATTTCCTGATAATAAAAATCGAATCTGATCTGTTTTGAAAAAAGGGATAAAACGTACATTAAAGATTTTAGGGTTTTTGCTTATCGGTTTTTTTTTGCTTTGGTATGTAACAAAAGACCACGATGGAGAAAAAATCATACATGAAATGCAAAATGCCAATTACTGGTGGGTGGTTCTTTCCATGCTAATTGGTGTTATTAGCCATTTTTTCAGGGCTTTAAGGTGGAATTTGCTGATCTCTTCACTCGGATATGAAACTAAACCTTCGGTTACATTTTATGCTGTAATGGGCGGTTATTTATTTAATCTTGTCACACCACGCCTTGGCGAAATCACCAGGTGCGGAATACTCCACCGTTCATCAAATGTCTCTTTTAGTATTTTATTCGGAACTGTTTTATCCGAAAGGTTCTTTGATATACTTTGCATGATTGCTTTAATAAGCATTACCATATTGCTGCAGTTGTCTTTTTTGGGTGCTTTCCTGGAAAAATATATTTATCACCCCTTGCTTGAAAGATTCGAAAACAATTATTTGATCATTATTTTGATTTTTTTTGCAGTCATAATCATAATAATTCTTATATATAAATTTTTAAAAAAACGCTTTCGCAAAGCTCGTCCCGGCGGACGAATATCATGGCTGAAAATGCAGTTAAAAGGCATGATAGCAGGTGTAAAAACCATCAGATATATGAGAAAGAGATGGACTTTCCTTTTTTATACCTTTATGATGTGGTTAAATTATTTTCTGATGGTATATTTATGCTTCTTTGCTATAGAAGGTACATTACATTTGGGATTATCAGAAGGTATTACTGTTTTATCGCTGGGCACAATAGGAATAGCATTGCCGGTACCGGGCGGTATAGGTACTTATCATTTTATTGTTATTAAAACATTAACAGAGTTGTATAATGTATATCCTACATCTGCCGTATCTTATGCATATATTGCTCATGCATCGCAAATATTAATGTTGCTGGCAGTTGGTTTGTTTTCCTTATTAATGATTTTTTTCATAACCAAAAAAACTCCCTTTTCTAAAAGCAACAAAAATAAATTAATAAACGAATTTGAAAAAAATAAATCAGCACATCAAAATAATTACAAAAATATCAGGGATGAAAAAAAATGAAATAATTCAAAAAAAGCTTATAAAAAAAGATGAATTATCCAGAACACTGGCATACTGGAGATTTTTGGAAAAGAAGATCGTTTTTACGAACGGGTGTTTTGATATAATTCACCTGGGACACATCATATATCTTTCCCGCACAGCTGACCTGGGAAATATCCTGATTGTCGGATTAAACAGTGACGAGTCAGTCAAAAGACTTAAAGGCAATAAAAGACCTTTAAACAACCAAGATGCACGGTCCGTGACACTTGCTTCCTTGTTTTTCGTAGATGCAGTAATCTTATTTGATGAGGATACTCCTCTTGAATTGATTAAAACAATAAAACCTCATGTCCTTGTTAAAGGAAGTGATTATTCTGAAAAAGAAATAGCTGGCGCTGATGTTGTCAAAACTCATGGAGGAAATGTAGTAACTATTGATTTTGTTGATGGATACTCTTCATCCGAAATTATCGAAAAATTATAATTTGATTATTTTGGTAAAGCACTGATGAAATTTCTTGGTTGCAGAAAACAATTTCCATGGTATATTTTTGTTTAAATTGTAAAGAAATTATTTCGTTTTATGAAAAAATAACATTCCAGGTCAACGAATTTTATTAAATTAGTGCATTATAAACAACATACTTACGGTAAATATATTTAAATATGAGTGAAAACAAGTTTTATAAAAATAAAAGGTTTAACATTTATCTTCCGCTATTGTTTGCTGTGGTGCTTGTTATTGGGGTTTTTCTTGGGATAAATCTGAATTTTAAGAGTTCATTTCAAAAGCCTGACGGCAAATTTTTTTCAATAAGTTTTGATAATTACAATAAAATAAACAATATTCTAAATTATGTTTATGACTCTTATGTTGATGCCATTGATCGCACGGAACTGGAAGAGCATACAATAAAAAATCTTCTCAAGACCCTTGACCCTCACTCATCATATATCCCTGCATCAGAGTTTCGTGAATATACTGATCCTCTTATGGGTAAATTTGAAGGTATAGGCATTGAATTTAATATGATCAAGGATACTGCCATGATCATAAACCCTATACCGGGAGGGCCAAGTGAAAAAATTGGCTTGATGGCTGGTGACAGGATAGTAAAAGTAGAAGATAAAAATATTGCCGGGGTAAACATATCCTCTGCTGATATTGTTAATATGCTAAAAGGTGAAAAAGGAACAAAAGTTAATGTATCGGTTTATCGTCGGGGGGTTGACGATTTACTTGAGTTCACAATAACCCGCGACGAAATTCCCTCATACAGCCTTGACATAGCATATATTGTAGATGAAAAAATTGGCTATATAAAGTTAAGCCGGTTTTCTGCAACTACACACAAAGAATTTCGAAGCGCTTTAGACCGGTTAAAATCAAAAGGCATGTCACAAATGATACTTGATTTGCGTGGCAACCAAGGAGGTTTTATGGATATAGCCATTAATATTGCTGATGAGTTGCTTGAGCCACGAAATCTTATTGTATATACAGATGGCCACAAACGATCCAGGTCATATGCTCATGCAGAACGCAAGGGAGCTTTTGAATCTCAGCCTTTAATTATCCTGATTGACGAATGGTCAGCCTCCGCCAGTGAAATAATTGCCGGTGCAGTGCAGGACAACGACCGAGGACTTATAGTCGGAAGACGCTCATTTGGCAAAGGGCTGGTACAGGAACAGGTTCAGCTTGGCGATGGGTCCGCCATAAGACTTACCGTAGCAAGATACTATACCCCTACTGGACGAAGTATTCAAAGCCCTTATGAGCCGGGTGATACGGAAGACTATTTCTCAAGCTTTTTTGACCGCCTAATGAAGGACGAGCCCCATCATAACGACACTGTTATTAATGACAGCCTTAAATTTGAAACACCCGCCGGCCGTACAGTGTATGGTGGCGGAGGCATTACTCCCGATCTAATCGTACCCTTTCCGACCGGTGAAAATACCAAATTCTTCAATACTTTGATAAACAGGGGACTTATATACCAGTTTGCTTTTGATTATGCCGACAGAAACCGTGATAAACTTGCCAGGTATAAAAATGCTGAAGGCTTTATAAACAATTTTATTATTGATAATACAATATTAAGCCGGTTCTATCAATTTGTTAATGAAAACGGAGTTGAATATGATCCGAAAGACCTGGAAAACCCGGATGAAAGGATAAAAAATCATCTGAAAGCCTATATTGGCAGGAATATTTATGGAAATGATGCTTTTTTCCCGGTATTTCATAAGAAAGACCGGGCATTTAAAAAAGCCGTAAAATTATTGCAAAGCAATGATTATATAACTTACCTGGAACCGGGCGCCGAATAATAAAAGTGCCCGGATCATAACTTCAACTATTCCCCCTCAAAAACCTAATTGTGGCGCAATTTTTTTCATTGCGTTTAGAGCTATCTCTGCAAATTCATTTACCGACAACCCTATCTTTTCGCATTCTCTAATGGTCTCACGATTTACTGAAGCAGCAAAAGCCTTTTCTTTCATTCTTTTGGTGATTGATTTGGGCTTTACGCTTTCAAGCTTTTTATCAGGATATACCAACGCTGTGGCAAATATCAAGCCGGTTATAGTTTCGCCGGCTGCCAATGCATAATGAAACTTTTTGCTGCGCTGCTGCCCGTGTGAAGCCTCTTCATTGTGGAGCTTGACAGCTTCCGTGATATCATTATCCAATCCGTATCCCTGCAACATTTTTTCCGTCTCAAGACCATGTAAAATAGGATCACCCTGAACGATTTCAGCATCCAGGTCATGCAGCAAACCTGCCAACCCCCATTTTTCCTTATCCTCACCAAGCCGCTCAGCTAATGCACGCATCACTGCCTCTGAAGCCAAACAATGAGCTATCATCTTCTCATTTTTTATATGCTTTTTTAGCAAATTGAAACCTTCCTCGCGGTTCATAAGATATTAAATTTATTTATAATTATGTTTATGATATTCAATCGTAACTTAAGCAATGTTACGAAAAGCAAAATTAATACTTTTAAACATGAATGAAATTTTATTTTTTCTTTCCAAAAAAATATCTTATCTTTGTTGCACACTTTAGAAAAAATAATTCTTTCTTTCAAAAGGATTTGATTTATAAAGAAGAGTTGAGAGAACAGGCTCCATGAAGCTCTAGCAACCTTCTCACCAGGGAAAAGGTGCTAAAACCTGCCTTTTAAAGGAATAATAAACTCGAAAATCAATTATCATGAAAAATTTCTTTTTCAGCTACAGGTTTTTGTCGAAAGGCCAATTGGCAACCGCAGTCTTTACAAAATTTTGGTGTCAGCCAACCTTTATGTCATTCAATATGCGCATGTTTATGCGCTTTATGCGCATCACCTGACTCCACCCGGCTTCAGGAGTTTTTGCCTGCCTTTATAGGTAACAGCAGCAAAATATTATAGTACAGGAAAGGTCCATTCCATCCATACTGTTTTTTTGAATGCTGCTTATCCAGGCAAACAAGAACTCACCTGTTATAAGCCGTTGGCTAATTGTACCTGTTGCCGGCATTAAGCCCTGCAAAACAACAATTTTGATAATGCGAAATAATTGAGATCGCTTGAAAATAATTTTAAACAATATAAAATATTCACAACAAAAAGATATAAAAGATCATGTTATTGAAAGATTTATTAAACGAACGTATTTTAATTCTTGACGGGGCTATGGGCTCGCTCATTCAGCAAAAAGGCCCGGAAGAAAAAGATTACAGGGGTTTTGAACTGAAAAACCACCCCATTAACCTGAAAGGCAATCATGAACTGCTAAATCTTTATTGCCCCGGATTGGTATATGACATTCACGCTTCATACCTGGAAGCAGGTGCTGACATTATCACTACCAACTCATTCAACGGCAATGCAGTTTCACAGATTGATTATAAAACCGAAAACCTTTGTTACAGGATCAACCTGGAAGCCAGTCGAATTGCAACCAAAGCCGCAAAAAAATATTCATCCGTAAAAAAGCCAAGATTTGTTGCAGGCTGTATCGGCCCTACATCAAAATCACTTTCAATGTCTTTATATTCTGAAACACCCGGAAACGAAGCCCTGACCTTCGCCGAGCTTGCCAAAGCTTACAAAGAACAAGTTGAAGGACTGGTTGAAGGAAGTGTGGATATTCTGATGATCGAAACTGTTTTCGATACATTAAATGCCAAAGCAGCTATTTATTCCATCAATAAAGTATTACAGGCAAAAAAAACAAGCATTCCTGTTATGATATCCGCAACTATTTCAGGAGAATCAGGCAGATTACTTTCCGGGCAAAACATCAGTGCTTTTTATCACTCCGTGAGTCATGCCGAACCCTTAGTTTTGGGATTGAACTGTGGTTCCGGTGCAAAAGAGCTTAAATCTTTTGTTCAAGAACTGTCTGAAGAAGCAACATGTTACGTATCATTTCACCCTAATGCCGGCATTCCTGATCACGAAGGAAAATATACTCAAACACCACAACATATGGCAAAGGATGTAGAAAAGGTTTTGCAAAACGGAAAAATCAACATCACAGGAGGTTGTTGCGGAACCACACCAACACATATTGAAGCATTTTCAGAATTAGCACAAAAGTACAAGCCTGCTAAGCCGGCCACAAAAAAAACCTATATGGTGCTGGCAGGTTTGGAGCCTTTCAAAACAAACAATAATAAAGAGCTTATTTATATAGGTGAAAAAACAAACGTATCGGGCTCGGAAAAGTTTTCGAGATTAATAAACTCCCGAAATTACAGGAAAGCTATCGAAGTTGCATATCAACAAATAGAAGATGGTGCTGACATGCTTGATATATGTATGGATGCTGCCGGAGTTGACTCCGCATCCGCTATTAAGGAGTTCCTGGCAATACTAAGTACAAATTCAGCACTGGCAAAACTGCCGGTAATGATTGATTCCTCCGATTTTCAAACTATTATAACAGCTTTGCAATCTATCCAGGGCAAACCAGTTGTTAACAGCATTTCACTGAAAGATGGCGTACAACCTTTCATTGACAAAGCAAAAGAGATAAAAAACTATGGTGCGGCTATCGTTGTGATGTTGTTTGATGAAAAAGGACAGGCAGATACAACCGCAAGAAGAAAAGAGATTGCCCTTAAAAGCTATAAACTGTTGACCGAAAAAGCAGGGTTTCCGCCCGGAGATATTGTTTTTGACCCCAATATCATGGCATTAGGCACTAAAATTAATAAGGGAGAAAATCAAGCGGTTAGCTTTATCGAAACCTGTAAATATATCAGCAGTAATTTCCCGAAAAGCAATACCACGGGCGGTATAAGCAACTTATCGTTTGGCTTCAGGGGTGCCAATCAACCACGCAAAGCCATACACCGGGTTTTTTTAAAGGATGCTAGCAAAGCCGGCCTCAAATTTGTTATCATAAACCCCGCTGAAATAAACAATAACAATTTGCCTGAAAAGTTAATAAACCTTGCAAAATCAGTGGTGTTTCATGAAGATGAGAAAGCAATGGAAGAATTATTGAAATATGCAAATACAAACTCAACGAAAAAACCGGCTGTTAAAACAAAAAAATCATGGCGCGAACAAGATGTCGTTGAAAGGCTTAAATACTCATTGATAAATGGCATCAGCGACTACATGGAATATGATATAGAGTCTGCCATTGAAAAGTTTAAGCAACCCTATAAGATCATCGAAGAAATTCTGATGCCGGCAATGGGAGAGATCAGCATACGATTCGATGAAGGCACTTTGTTTTTGCCGCAGGTAGTGAGGAGTGCAACATTATTCCAGAAAGCAGTGGATATTTTAAATCCTTATATGAATTCGGAAATTAACGAAAAAAGTTGTTCGAAAGGCAAGGTGGTTCTTGCTACCGTTGAGGGTGACGTGCATGACATCGGGAAAAACATTGCTTCAATAGTTTTTAAATGTAATGGATTTGAAGTAACAGATCTTGGCATAATGGTTCCCGCCGGAAAAATCGTTGAAACGGCAAAAGAAACCGGTGCAGATATCATCGGATTAAGCGGCCTTATAACTCCAAGCTTGCAAGAGATGGTAAATGTAGCGCTATTGCTTGAAAAAAATGGTTTAAACTTACCCTTGATTGTTGGCGGAGCAGCAACATCCAAAAAACATACTAAAAAAAATATAGCACCATTTTATCGCGGTAAAGTAATGCATGTTAAAGACGCTTCAAAAATCGGTGCTATAGTGAGAAAAATTGTTTAGAAGAAGCGGGAGAAAGCTCATAGCCGTCAAGCCATGAAAAGGATTATATATTAAAATAACGCTGTTGCTTTGTAAGATAAGAGATTTATCACTTCGATACTAATTACAGTTTTTTGCAAACCATTGTATTTCTGGCACTTTAAAATCATATTTTTAAAAAGATTCCGATTATACAAAGAGATTGCCTTCGGCCAGCCCGCAAGCCCGGTTCCTCACTCCACCCAGTTCCTTTTGGAATGACCGGGTTATCTCGTTTTAAGGGCGGGGTAGGTTGACTTTTGCAATTTACAACAGCTTTTGCAATTTCTGATAAGGTATATATTTTTTTGTAATTTTGCGTTCAATAAAATAATATGGCACGACAAGAAGACATTGCAATAGGCAGGAGGCTTAAAAGCTCATATATATCCACGGTGGTAAGTATTACACTGGTGTTGTTCGTATTGGGTTTGCTCGGTCTGATAACGTTGCATGCAAAGAAGATCTCCGACCATATACAGGAAAACATCGGATTTTCGGTAATACTCTCCGATAATGCCAGGCAACCCGATATTATCCTTTTGCAAAAGACCCTTGATGCAAAACCTGCCGTGAAATTAACACAATTCATTTCCAGGGAAGAAGCTGCAGAAGAACTCATGGATGAACTTGGTGAGGATTTTATCGAATTTTTGGGATATAACCCTCTTTTCCCGTCGATAGATGTCAGGCTAAGAGCAGGGTACACACATCCCGACACCATCGAAGTTTTCGAAAACCAACTGATGGAAAACAGGATAGTAAAAGAGGTTTATTATCAAGAATCGCTGGTGCACCTAATCAATGAAAATATAAAACGCATAGGCATTGTGCTGCTTTTATTCAGCGTTTTACTTACCATAATAGCTTTTGCGCTTATAAACAATACTATAAGGTTAAGCGTCTTCTCCAAAAGGTTTTTAATTAAGAGCATGCAACTGGTAGGTGCAACGCAGGCATTTATCCGTAAACCTTTTATCATAAAGGGTGTCATGCAGGGTATTATCGGTGCTGTGATTGCAATTGGGCTGCTTATATTCACGCTTTATACAGCACAACAGCAAATTCCCGAACTGAAGGCATTCCAGGATATCAACCTGCTTTTTGCACTTTTTGCATTGGTTATATTTTTAGGAATAATAATCAGCTGGATATCTACTTTTTTTGCTGTGAAAAAATATTTAAAAATAAAAA
>PWZB01000060.1 GCA_003567625.1 Bacteroidales bacterium
CAAGATCGTCGGTATCAAAACGGATAGCGGAAGTCCACCAACCCGGACCGGTTATACCAATTGCACTTTCATTGATTCCTTCATCCCATCTGAGCCATTCGCCGCTCCCATCATAAGTGTGAAATACAGGAGAAACACCTCCGTGCGATTCAGTTTTTTCTAATTGGAACTGGGAAAAACCAACAGCCGGAAACATCAGGCTTAAAACTAAACTTTTGATTTTTATCTGGGAAGTCGGGGTACGACTGTGAAATCAAAAGTGTTCACCCCGGTAAAATCTATTTTATTTCACTGGGTCACCTGATCCTTAATGCAACGGACAGAGAGTCCGTGTGCTCGGTAGAAGCCGTATATACGGGCACTGCTACTCTCGAAGCTCAGGCTAAGCGAGTGAGTACCAGCAATGGTACTTGACCAATAATTGCCCAAGGAGTCCACTTTACAGAGCGAGCCATTAATGAGGTTGCGAAAGCCTGCCAGAGGCAATTTTAAAGGCGAGTTAAAGGCACCGGCGACGTCATTGCTGCTCCAGTTTTGCCTTTCTTCTTCCCACTCCGCTTCCGTAGGCAGACGGTAACCAGGAGGACAAGGATTGTTGGTACCGTTTGCACCTTGCCATAAATCATTGTTTTGTGGCGAACGCCAGTCCAAATCTGTATCACTATCGCTTGTAATAAAATTACCATGCCCTGGCATATCTTTGCTGCTCAGAGTAGATGTTGTACCCGATGTTCTTTTTTGATGCCCGTCGGCACTTCTGCCCCACTGGTATAAATCACCATATGCTTTTTCATCGGTGCTGTTTGTGGCAGCATGGCTTGCCCCCAAATTGCGGTCCATCCATATTTTGCCGGTGACGGGGTTGATTACTTCAACTACTTTAGTTTCATCGTCAAATGGTTTAGCGTTATCATCTTCACAACCGGCAATAAAAAATAATGTAATGCTAAATGCCAGTAAAGGTAAATTCCAAAGTGCTGTTTTTATTTTCATTTTACTTTAATAAGTGTAAAGATACTTCAAGACGATTTATTATTTGCTAATATATGAAAAAACTTTCAAAAACCTCTTAATAATATCTGAATATTTCATTATGTTTTTGGGTTAAAGCCTTAGCAGTTTAACGTTTTATTTCGCCAATTCATAAATGTGGTGGCTAATGATTTTGTTTTCTTCTACTACCTGATTCATCAATCGCTAATCGAAATTCGTTATTCAAATTCCAGATACCAAATATCAAATACCAAAAAGAAAAATAATAACTTTGCAAGCGTTATTGTTTTTAGCATAAATAAAGGAATTCAAATGAGCGAGAAAGATCTTGATAATCAACGGGAAGAGAGTGGTGGCATGGATACTCAGTTTGACAAGGCGAACATTTCTGCAGGCGAGGATCCGGAGTTCAGGACTACCCGTTTGTCGGGGATGTATAAAGACTGGTTTTTGGATTATGCTTCCTATGTTATTCTTGAGCGGGCGGTTCCTGAGATACGGGACGGGATGAAGCCTGTTCAGCGCAGGATTCTTCATGCTATGAAAGAGCTTGATGATGGTCGTTATAATAAGGTGGCAAACATCATCGGGCATACCATGAAATATCATCCGCATGGTGACGCATCAATTGGAGATGCCTTAGTTCAGCTTGGGCAGAAAGACCTTCTGATTGATACACAGGGTAACTGGGGAAATATTTTTACTGGCGACAGCTCTGCCGCACCAAGATATATTGAAGCACGACCTTCTAAATTTGCTCTTGAAGTGGTTTTTAATCCAAAGACTACAACCTGGAAAATATCTTATGACGGACGAAACCGGGAACCTGCTTTTTTACCGGTGAAATTTCCTTTACTTCTGGCGCAAGGCATAGAGGGAATTGCTGTAGGGCTGGCTTCAAAAATATTGCCGCATAACTTTAACGAATTGCTGGATAGTTCCATAAAACATCTTAAAGGAAAGAAGCCTGACTTGCTGCCCGATTTCCCGACCGGCGGAATGGCTGATTTTACCAAATACAACAACGGGCAACGTGGCGGAAGAGTACGGATAAGGGCTAAAATCAATATTGTTGATAATAAAACGCTCACCATAACCGAAATACCATACGGAACAACTACAGGAAGCCTGATTGAAAGCATAATTAATGCAAATGATAAAGGAAAAATAAAAATAAAAAAAATTGAAGACAACACTGCCGGTAGTGTTGAGATTGCAATAACCCTTGCTCCCGGCATTTCACCCGACCAGGCAATTGATGCGCTATATGCCTTTACAGATTGTGAAGTAAGCATTTCACCAAATTGTTGTGTGATAGCAAACGGAAAACCCCAGTTCATGAGTATTAATGATATCCTGGAAATATCAACTGATAATACCGTTGAGCTCCTGAAAAAAGAACTGGAAATAAAAAAGCATGAATTGCTTGAACAGCACATGTTTTCAAGCCTTGAAAAAATATTTATTGAAAAGAAAATTTATCGCGATATTGAAGAATGTGAAACATGGGAAAGCGTTCTAAGCACTATAAGCAAAGGATTGAAGCCTTTTAAAAATAAATTTTACAGGGAAATAGAAAAGGATGATATTATAAAGCTTACCGAAATAAAAATTAAGCGAATATCTAAATATGATTCCTTAAAAGCCGATGAAGTTATTAAAAATCTTGAAACCGAATTGTCAGATGTTAATAAAAAGCTTGAAAATCTTATTGAATATGCCGTGGATTATTTTAAATATATAAAAGTTAAATACGGAAAAGGCAGAGAGCGTAAAACCGAGATAAGATGTTTTGACAATATTGAAGCCACAAGGGTGGCTGTTGCTAATGAAAAGCTTTATGTCAACCGTTCGGAAGGTTTTGCAGGAACAGGTATGAAAAAAGATGAATATGTGTGTGAATGTTCCGATATTGATGATATAATAGTTTTTCGTAAAGACGGAACCTTTGTAGTAACAAAAGTGTCTGAAAAATCTTTTGTAGGAAAAGATGTTATACATATTGATGTTTTTAAGCGTAATGATGACAGGACAATCTATAATATGATCTACCAGGATGGAAAAAGCAACAAAGCATTTATGAAGAGGTTTTCTATCAAAGGGGTAACAAGAGACCGCAAGTATGATTTAACTAAAGGATCCAAAGGCTCCAAAGTCTTGTATTTCACTGCTAATCCTAATGGTGAAGCCGAAGTGGTTACTGTTCATCTGAAACATAAGCCAAGACTGAAAAAACCGGCTTTTGATATTGATTTTAGCCAACTTGCCATAAAAAGCAGGAGTGCAGTAGGAAATATGGTTACCCGTCACCAGGTGAAAAAAGTAGAACTGAAAGATGAAGGTGTGCCTACATTGTCTGCAAGACATATTTGGTTTGACAAAACCATATTACGACTAAATGTTGATAAAAGAGGGCAATATATAGGTTCATTCAAAGGTGATGATAAGATACTCACTATATATTCTTCCGGCACGTACCGCTTAATGAACTACGACTTGTCAAGCCATTTCGAGGAAGAACCGCTCATCATAGAAAAGTATCAACCCGGCAAAATCGTTACGGCAATATATTATGACGGCAGACTAAAAAATCATTATATAAAAAGGTTTGAAGTTGATGAAACTGATAAAATAGTATCGTTTATCGGCGAACACTCCGAAAACAGGCTTCTGGAAGTTTCTGTGCATCCTTCACCTGTTATCAAAATTGAAACGCTTACAAAAGCGAAAAAGAAAAAAACCGAAGAAGAAATAGTGATAGAGGATTTCATTACCGTCAAAGGCTTAAAGGCAAAAGGAAAGAGAATAACACAACATAAGTTGAAAAATGTGGAATGGATAACCGGTGAACATCAACAGCCCGAATTTGCCGAAGAGCAGGAAGTCAAAGCGGAGAACGGCAAAACCGGAAATCCCGGGTCAGAGAAAATTATAAATGACGACCAGAAAACGGACACAGGAAAAAGTAAACAAATAAGCTTTGATTTCTAGTTTAAATGAACAGAAAAAGTGGTTTGTTTGTTTTTATGGTACACAATGTTACACAAAGTTCTTCCCCGAGTTGCCCGGAGAAATAATTTTTCAACTATCCGGCAATATGTTTATATGGTGTACTTAAAAACTAATTGAATCTTTGAGGTGCTTAGTGTAACAATCTGCAACCAATTTGCACGGGAACTAAAGTCAGTAACTAAAAACATTAATTATGAGAGATACAAAAGTTGAAGATAACAATGTTTTAAAGATCAGGGAAGACGTTCACTGGATCGGGGTTCTGGATTATGACATTGTCACTTTTGATGTTGTAATGGAAACCAAATATGGTACCACTTATAATTCCTATTTTATAGATGCTGAAAGGAAAGTGGTGATAGAAACCAGCAAGGAGAAATTTTGGGATGTTTATCTGAACAAGATCCGGCAGGTTACAGATCCTGAAGAAA
>PWZB01000179.1 GCA_003567625.1 Bacteroidales bacterium
ACCAAGACTCTAAGACACTAAGATGCACTAAGGGCTTTATAATCAGTACAATCAGCTTTGTGAGTCTTAGTGTTTTTGTGTCTTAGTGGCTATATTTAATTTTAATCGGACAGTAGTGAATACTTATTAAATCTTATATTATTGCTTTTTCCAGGTTAATCTTTTTGCGGGCGATCATAACGGGTTTCAATAAGCTGCTGCTCTTTAAAAAGGATTATTACCTTAATGCCTCGGCGCCTGCAACAATTTCAACAAGCTCTCTGGTGATTGTTGCTTGTCTGACTTTATTGTAGGTTAAAGTTAAATCTTTTATTAATTCGCTTGCATTCTCGGTGGCTTTATGCATTGCTGTCATACGTGCTCCCTGCTCGCTTGCATATGAATCGAGTAATATTCTGAAAACTTCAATATCTATAACTTTCGGTATAATATCAGTTACAATATCTTCCGGTGTAGGTTCGAGGATATGCTTTCGATGTTCTTCCATATCAAAGTCATTTTTTTTGGCATCTTTTTCTACATCTTTCAAGACATCAAACGGCAGAATTGTTTCGAAAACAGGTTGCTGTACTACAACATTTTTAAAACTATTGTAAACGGTATCAATTCTTGTAAAATCATCCTCTACAAATTTATTTTTCAGATGATTTGCTACTTGAACCGCACTTTCAAAGCTAACTTTTTCATTTATTTCCTGGTCGTAATGTATTATTTCAAATTCTCTTTTTTTAAAAAAATCATGTGCTTTCTTCCCTATAATATATAAAGAGATTTTATATTTTTGTTCTTCCAGCCAATTAATACAACTTGTAGCTTTTTTGAGTATATGAGTATTGTAGGGCCCGCACAATCCTTTGTTTGATGAACATATCAACAACAAAGCTTTTTCTCCTTCTTTCCGGATAGTTAATTCATGATTCTGCAACAAGGGAAATGTATTATTTAGATCGCTCAATATATCTTTTAGATGGCCGGCATAATATCTGAGTTTTTCTATAGCATTTTGGGCTTTCCTGAGTTTGGAAGCAGATACCATCTTCATGGCACTTGTAATTTGCCGGGTTGATTTGACAGATGTTATCCTTGTTCTAACTTCCTTAAGGCTCGCCATAATATTTTATTATAATCTATTTTACTTTTTCCAATTTTGCAATTACAGCCTCAGTGGTATCCTCGAGAACCCTGGTTATTTCATCACTTAATTTACCTTCTTTCAGGTCGTCAAGCGTATCTTTATGATTGGCTTCAAGATAATTAAGGTATTCTTTTTCAAATTCATTTACTTTTTCCAATGGAAGTTTTTGGAGCAATCCTTTCGTACCACAATAAATTATTGCGATTTGCTGTTCAACGGGCATAGGGGAATATTGATTTTGCTTAAGGATCTCGACGTTTCTTGCGCCTTTATCCAGAACGCTTTTTGTGCTGGCATCAAGTTCCGAGCCGAATTTTGAAAAAGCTTCCAATTCCCGGTATTGTGCCTGGTCAAGTTTAAGTGTGCCGGCAATTTTTTTCATCGGTTTTATCTGTGCGTTACCTCCTACCCTTGATACAGAAATACCAACGTTGATTGCCGGCCGGATACCTGCATTAAACAGTGATGATTCAAGAAAGATCTGACCATCGGTAATTGAAATAACATTAGTCGGTATGTATGAAGAAACGTCGCCGGCTTGTGTTTCGATAAGCGGTAATGCTGTTAGTGATCCTCCCCCTTTTATCATATCTTTAATAGATCCGGGTATATCATTCATCTGTTTTGCAACTTCATCGGATGAAATAATTTTTGCGGCTCTTTCCAGTAATCTTGAGTGCAGGTAAAAAACGTCGCCGGGGTATGCTTCTCGCCCGGGGGGTCTTCTCAGCAGGAGCGATACTTCCCGGTAAGATACTGCCTGCTTCGACAAATCGTCAAATACTACCAGTGCTGATCTTCCGGTATCTCTGAAAAATTCTCCGATAGCCATACCGGCAAATGGGGCATAAAACTGCATCGCTGCCGGCTCACTTGCTGTAGCTGATATGACTACGGTGTAAGGCATTGCGCCGTGTCTTTCCAGCACATCTACAATTCCGGCAACCGTTGAGCCTTTCTGGCCTGCAGCCACATAAACACAATAAACAGGTTCACCTTTTTCGTAAAATTCTCTTTGATTTATTATGGTATCAATCACTATAGCCGTTTTACCGGTCTGCCTGTCACCAATAATAAGCTCGCGCTGTCCTCTTCCGATTGGTATCATAGAATCAATAGCCTTGATCCCCGTTTGTAAAGGCTCGTTTACGGGCTGACGAAAAATAACTCCCGGCGCCCTCCTTTCCAAAGGCATCTCATAACGCTTGCCTTCGATCGGGCCCTTGCCGTCAATAGGCACTCCCAGCGTATTTGTTACCCTGCCCAAAAGCCCTTCACCAACACCAATCGATGCAATGGTTTTGGTTCGTTTAACAATATCCCCCTCTTTAACATTCTTGGGGTCGCCAAGCAAAACAACGCCAACATTATCTTCTTCAAGATTGAGCACAACACCTTTCAAGCCTTCTTCATCAAATGATATCAGCTCGCCGGCCTGTGCATTTGTCAATCCGTAAATCCGTGCTATGCCATCACCTACCTGAAGAATCGTGCCGGCTTCCTCAAACTCGGTTTCAGATTGAAAGCCTGCCATCTCACGACGTAATATGGCAGAAATCTCAGCGGGTTTTATTGCAGCCATGGTTTGTATTTTTTAGTATGTTTATGTTTAGCTAATTATTATAAATCTACCATTCAACAGAATGGTAAAGCTTCTTTTTAATGTTATTGAGCGATCTTTTTACGCTGGCATCATAAAAATAATCCCCGATCTTCAGTATAAAACCTCCAATTATTGAAGGATCTATCTCGTTTTGAAATTCAATCTTTTTATCGGTAACTTTCCGGGCAACCTTCAATACCTGCTCTTGCGTTTCGGCATCAAGTTCCTGTGATGTGATAACCGTTACCGTTTCTATGTTAAGTTTTTGCTTATGCAATATCTTATATTCCGTTGCAATTGGCTCAATAAGAATTGATCGTTTTCTTTTTGTTATTATCACCAGGTATTTAAGTATAAGCTCGTTGATTTTTCCCCGGAAAACGTTTTCAATTATTTTGATTTTTTTTGTTTCACGCACTATCGGGCTGCTCAGTATAATTTTCATCTCACGGGTTTTTTCAAACACATCGAGTATAGTGCTCATATCTTCATAAGCTTCATCCATTATCCGGTTTTCTTCAGCCAGAGATAACAAAGCTTTGGCATAACGTTTGGCTATCCTGCGATGTTTCATTCGAGTATAGTGTATTTAACATTCCGATTTCCGATAAAATATATTTACCAAAGTCAGCATTTTTAGTTTGCTGTAAGCTACGTATTATAAGTTTATTGTCCGCCGGTTATACAGAACCCTTTGCTCTTTGCTCTTTACCCTCCGTTCTTAATTAGTGTCTGTCTTTAAAATGCTTTTCTTTTGATTTAAGAACCCCGGTACGCTTCGCTACCCCGGTACGCTTCGCTACGGGGCAGGCGGCGCAAGCAAGGATTAACGATTTGCGATTTACGAAGTTTGGCATAATCACCTGATTTTCTCTCAACTTCTAAAATCAAAAATCGTTAACTTAGCGAAGCGATCTCACAAACACCAAATAAAATAAATTATTAAGTGAGTAATCGATATTCGTTAATCAAAAAAGTTTGACATTATAGACAGACTCTAATTAAGACTGATCTTCTCCAGGCTGTCTAACACAAGCTGTTTATGCCTTTGTTTATCAGATAATTCCGAAACCAGTATCTTCTCTGCCATATCAATTGATAAAACAGCAATTTCCTTCTTTATCTGGGCTTCTGCCTTTTTCCTTTCAACTTCAATAATCTTTTTAGATTCTTCGATTATCTTTTTGCTTTCTTCAATGGCTTTTTCCCTTGCTTCTTTCAAAATTTCATCCCTCGCTTTTTTGGCTTGCTCAATAATATTGACTTTTTCATGATTGGTTTCAGAAACGATCCGTTCTTTGGTTTCTTTTAGCTCTTTTATTTCTTTTTCAATCTTTTCAGATCTTTTTAATGAACGCCTGATATTGTCTTCTCTATCTTTGATTGTATTTAGAATAGGCTTCCATGCATACCGGCGTAAAATATATACGACGATTGCAAATGCGAGTGTCATCCAAAAAATCACTCCCAGGCCCGGCATTATAAGTTCCATAATATTAAAATATTTTATTCCAAATCATTTTATACGTGCGAATTTTTTACTACCTTAATACTGGTCAACCTAAAATTAATGCAATACAACCATAAATAAACCGATTTTGCATATATCAAAAATCACTAAAAAATCTTTTTATAAATAACTTTTTCTGATAAATAGTTATTATACAAAAAGTATTAACAGACAGACAACAATACAGAAGAATGTAACACCTTCGATAAGTGCTGCCGCAACGATCATTGAAGAACGGATATCGTTTCCGGCTTCCGGTTGCCGTGCAATGGATTCCAAAGCCTTAACGCCTATCCTGCTAATGCCCCATGCGGCAAAGAAAACAGCTACAACTGCTATAAGGGCAGCTCCCAGCTTGCTCCATTGTTCAAGAAGCTCCAATGACAAATTAAGTAAAACCATAAAATTCAGCATAATGTAAAAGTATTAGTTAAACAAAATTAATTAATTATCAGTGATGTTCGTCAGGTACAGCCATTCCAAAAAATATAGCGCTAAAAAATGTAAATATATACGACTGAATAAAAGCTACCAAAAGTTCAAGAAAATTCATAAATATCAAAAAAAGCACCGTAACCGGCGAAATTGCGAGCCCCATAGCTGTGGCAACACCGCCCAATACAAATATCAAAGATAAAAAACCTTTGATAATCATATGCCCTGCCAAGATATTGGCAAACAACCTGATCATCAGCACGAAAGGCTTTATCAGGATTCCAACGATCTCAATAACCGGCATCAAAGGTATGGGAATTTTTAAAAAAACCGGTACGCCCGGCGTATTAAAAATATGTTTCCAATGCCCTTTATTTGCATAAATCTGTGTTACGACAAAAGTAAAAAAAGCCAGCGTAAATGTAACAGAAATATTACCAGTAACATTGGCACCGCCCGGGAAAAAAGGTACCAGGCCCATTAAATTGTTAAAGAAGATAAAGAAAAAGAGCGTCAAAAGATATGGAACAAACTTCTCATATTTTTCCCCGCCGATAGCCGACTTAGCTATGTCGTCCCTGACAAAAAGGATCACGGGCTCTAAAAACGATTGCAAACCGGTCGGTTCTTTTTTTGAACCTCTTTGCTTATAAGCTTTAGCCACTTTAACAAATATCAAACATAACAGTGCGGCATTAATAAATATTGCAAAAACAACCTTTGTAACAGACAGGTCAATAAGTGTTCCCGCATCAGGGTCTTCAGACACACCATCATCAAGCATCTTGACTAAACGTCCCTTTTTATGGCCTTCCCTTGCTATCCCAAAACCTTTGTATGTTCCCTCACCCTTTTTGATCTTATTGGAAAAAAAGAAGTAAAAATTGCCCTCATAATAAAGTATGACCGGCAATGGTATGTATATATAAGTATCGCCTATCTCGGCAATCTTCCACTCGTAAGCATCCAAAACATGCCCAATTATTAACTTCCCTGCATCAAACCCGTTTTCCTCCTTGGTTTGTCCAGGCTTTTGAGCATCGCTCTCACTGTAAGCGAAACTAAACGCGGTAAAAACCGGCAAAACAAGCAGGACGATTAATAAAAATAATCGAACATTGCCTGCATATCCCGGTTTTTGTTCAGATGCAACCATTACGTGAGTTCATAATTTACGGGGCGCAATATATCAAATATTTCAAATAAAAAATTAAGAGATAATCACTTTTTTATCAACTAAATGCTTGCAATTGGAAAAAATTATCAAAAAATGCTAATTACAATATTATAAGAAGCTGGTATTGTGGTGTATTTAGCTTAAATCAATCGGAATTGTATAAATTATACGATCCGTGAAAAAATTGGTTTGATTTGAATAGCATAAAAAGTTATCAACAACATACATATTGGATCAATATCAGGTCTTTTTCTGTAAAAACAAATGCATGCTTTTGATATCAAAAAAAGTAAATATCAGGTAGAATACAAAAAAAGTAAGAATAAAGTTAACCGCATCATCCCTGTAATAAAAAGCATATAAAATAATTACTATAAGATAGATGACAAATTTGGCTGCTCTTATGCCGAGTATGGAATAATTAAGCCATTTGCTGTTTTTATAAACCAGGTATTCGAGCAGAATTTTACCGGCAACGGAGATAATAAAGAAAAACGGTGCAAAAAAATAAATTGCTTTAGACACATATTGCTCCGGGGCGTATAATTCATACAAAACAGTCAGTATAAATGCACTCGCCGTTAATATCAGCAACCCCGTCAGATATTTTCTCAAATCTTTACCAAACATACCGGAAAAAAGTTATATGTCAATAGTTTAAAGCCAATGTTAATCCCTTGTATTTTGCCGGGTTAAATTAGCACCTTTTGATTAAGTATGGCTAATATTAAAAAAAGTATCAAATAATCAAGCATCTACCGGGCAAAGCGAGATAACGAACACTAATAAAATAAAATCAGTATAAATCTGTGTAATCTGTGGCACAAAACATTATTTATAGTAAGCTCATAATTTATATCCGGACACTAATATCAGATTTATTTGATTTCTTCTTCCTGCAATTTTTTTTCTTCTTTTTGTTTTTGAACGAAATGTGAAGACTTGTCTTTATCCATGGTACACGTGCCTGTAAAAACGGCGCCCGGTTCAATTGACAACTTATCTGACGATATTTCACCTGAAAGTTTTGCCGTTGATTTAAGCGAAAGCAACTCTTCCACCTCCACCTTTGCATCTACTTTGCCAAAAATGTCAGCATTCTGGCAAGCAATCTCTCCTTCAACAAACCCTGTATTGCCAACTATGATCTTTCCTTTAGATGTTACCGGCCCGATGAGAGTACCATCAATTCTTATATCACCGCTCGAATTTACTTCTCCTTTTATTGTTGTACCTGCCCCTATCAGATTTATAGACGCATGATCGGTTTCCGAATTTTTTGCCATTTTTTTATTATCTTTTTTCTTATTACTAGCCATATTTCATAAATATATTTTACGTTTACAATAATTATAAGTTTCTCAAAAATATTTTAAAATACCATAGCAAAACTAAGACAAAAAATGATGACTTTCATAAGATTTTACAAATCACTTTTCATAATATTTATTATAAAAGCTTAAATAATTGTCAACATTTTTGTCCTGATAAAATAGCGGGTAATTCTCAACAGAAATTGTAAATGATTCAAAATGCTTTTTGTCATAGCCGGCTAATTCATCGCTTTTCATAATTTCATCAACATACTCTGAAGCTTTTTTACTGTTTTCAAAGTTTGTTACAGTTAGGATCTGCTTTTTATCTTCCAGGTATATATTACTCAAAGTGAGGTTACTTTCACGGTAAGCTTCACGGTTAAATGCATTTACACTGTTTCTGAGCTGGCGCACATCTATTTTATCAGTATTAACAACAAATATGAAAAAATGAATAGCATCAGGTTTATATTCATAGATTGAATAATGATCTTCAGAGGTTTTTTCTGTATCTTCTTGGTGGGGTTTTTCCTCTTCTTCTTTTTTTGCAATTTTATCATCCGCCCCGGTCTTATGATCATCACTGTCGCTTAAATAAGCAAGGATCGCTTGAGCCGGTTCATAAACACGGGTTCCTTCATAATCATTAACCACTTTAATCAAATTTTCCATAAAATATCTCTCATACCCCATAGCACCATAGGTCAACGCTTTAAGGTATGTAAATCTTCCGGTAAGTTCCCTGTTTAACTCCATTGTATCTGCCTGGTTGCAATAATTTATTACGCTGTCAAATTCTTTATTGTTATAGGCATAATAAGCATGTTTATATAACTGATTTCCGCGATTTTGCCTTTCACGGAGATTTTCAGCATAATCGGGGTCTGACAATACTTTTGCAAAATCAGTATCGGGGAACTCATCAATAATTCTGTTTTTATACGTATTGGCTTTGGCATAATTAAGATTTTTCGAAAATATGTCATAAAGGAAGTAATATGTATAAAGCTTATGGTCATTATCTGGAAATCTTTCAATCAAAGTTTCAAATGCTTCGATCGCTTTACTTTCATTTTTTATCCGGTCTTTATATATCAGCCCTTTATTATAATATGCCTGTATCAGCCTGTTATTGGATTCATCAAGTTTTTCGGGTGTCAATGGTAAATTGCTCACGTATGTTTCTCTGCTGAACCTGCCTGTTTCCTCATCAGCCATTTCCTCAATCATATCAAATTCATCCATCATCATACCATCAGCAATAGATATTTGTTTATTGCTGATCCTCCAGAGGTCTTCCAGTTTTCTTTCACCCCAGCGCTGCACAAATTCGGTTTGTCCGAAGTTGATCGCTGTGGGATTATAAAAATACCACCCTCCTTGACCACCTCCCATCATATTTGATTCTTGGCCCCTCCCGGTCATTTGCCCTGTACGCATCATTTCCCTTTCACGTTCACGTTGTTCCCGCTCGCGTTCCCGCTCCTCTGAAATAATTTTATCGATTATCCTGTTTCTTTCCTCTAAAGGTAAAGAAGCAATATGTTGCAATGAATCCTCATTGTTTATCAGCTTTATGTTTAAAGACAGCTCGTTTAATATAACACGTTTTTTTTCTATTTTATCAAAATCCTCAAAATCGCCCGGCAAAAAAGTTGTCGTGCTGTCATAATAGGTAAATGATTCATAATATTTTTCCTTATCATAAAATATTTGTCCCAGTCGTAAAAAAGAAAGGCCTTTTTGCAGGTCATTTCTTTCACTTTCCTGGGTTGATTTTATATAATAACCTATAGCTTCATCCATTAAACCTTGATTCTCAGAAAGTTTTGCAAGAGCATAATAAATTTGGTCGCGGTAATCACGATTGCGGTCTTGTCTTAACATTCTTTCCAGTTTTTCTCGTATCTCAACACCTCCACCTATTTCAGGATCATACGACATTGCCATATTGATCCGTGCACGAAATTCCATATCAAAATCGGGATTAAGACGTAAAACCCTTGCATAAGTATTTTGTGAATTGGCATAATTACCAATTTCCTGGTATGTCTGCCCTAATATAAAAACCAGCCTGGTCCTGTCTCTTCTTCGCCTTGTATTTTCTATCGCCTTTTTCATATAAGGAATAGCTTCTTCGTATCTCCCCTGTTTATAATAATAATCAGCATAGGCCAGGAAAAAAAGCCTGTATAAGTTATCCGGCAAAACACCATTTTCATAATTGCTTTGCAGAATATCCAACACCTGGCGGGAGTTATTGAAACGACCCATTTCATTATTACACTTAACTATCCATATCTTCGATTCATACTTTAAAGGAGTATCATATTGACGAATAATATATTCGAATGTCAATATGGCAAGGTGGTAATCATGCTTAAAAAAATGGGACCTGGCTATCAAAAAATAAGCATCATCAATCATGCTGTTGTACTCAACACCCCTGATATTCATCGAATGGCGTTGAATGACAATACTCGATTTTTTATAAGCAACATCCATATAGGAGGTAATGTCACTGACATCCTGCTCGCTGCCATATTTAAAAATGTCAAGGATTTGCTCATAATTATCCTGGTGTGCCTCTTCAAGGTACTTCAACCCTTCGCGATAACTTTCACGAGCATTAAAATAACCGTTATACTTAGCATTAATAATATGATAAGCGCGGTTTATAAACCTGTTCTTTTGAGTAGAACAACCGGCAAAAAAAATTATAATTGCCAGTATCAAAAGCAATCCGAAATTATTATTTCGTAGTTTCCTTTTCAAACCTATATTAACTTTTCTATTACAACTAATCTTTTTAATTTTTATTTTATAAAAAACCTGCCAGTAACAAAAAATAAGCACCTGCAAAATTATTATGCTAAAATAATCAATAAAATAACCTGTAAAAATTTGTAATTAGGAATTTTTCAAATATCTTTGCACGCCTTTTAAAATCAATTTAAACAAAACATTTAAATAACAACAGCTAGAAACATGTATCTGACACCTGAAACAAAAAAAGAAATATTTAAAAAGCACGGAAAGTCATCAAATGATACTGGTTCGACAGAAAGTCAAATAGCATTATTTACTCACAGGATCACTCACTTGACCGAACATCTCAAAACCAATAAAAAAGATAAAGTAACTCAAAGATCGCTGGTTTTGTTGGTAGGTAAACGCAGACGCTTATTGAACTATCTCAAAAACAAAGATATTGAAAGATACAGGGCTTTAATAAAAAAACTGGGCATCAGAAAATAGTATTAAAACTATTGAAGGTTGAATCCGCAAGGCAAAGAAAAAACATTAAACATACAATGTAAATACATCTTCCTTGGGCAGAAATTTACATGCCTTTAACTATTTGTATTTTTTCATACTATCTATTACTTTTGTATTTTTCATTGTCGGGGTTTTTAGCATAAATTTTCATGCCGGGGATAATAATTTTTTAAGTATAAACACAATCGGAATATAAACAATCAAGGATAACTTATGAACAATCAAGAAATAAAGACTACCATAGATTTAGGTGATGGAAAGGCCGTTTCCTTATCAACGGGTAAGCTAGCAAAGCAAGCTGACGGTGCAATTGTGCTTACAATGGGTGATACAATGCTTTTAGCCACAGTAACAGCCAAGAAGGAAGTTTCTGAAAACAAAAGTTTTTTACCATTATCTGTGGATTACCAGGAGAAATATGCTGCCACCGGACGTTTTCCCGGCGGTTTTTTTAAGCGTGAAGCACGTCCTATGGAACATGAAATACTGATATCGAGGTTGGTTGACAGGGCTTTACGCCCTATGTTCCCGGATAATTACTATGCCGAAACACAGGTACTGATATCTTTGATCTCTGCCGACAAAAATACATTACCCGATGCATACGCAGGCCTTGCCGCTTCTGCCGCACTTTCCGTATCAGACATACCTTTCAACGGCCCTATATCGGAAGTAAGAGTAGGACGAATAAATGATACATTCATTATAAATCCGTCAATCTCGCAACTCACTGAGGTTGATATTGATATAATAGTAGCCGGAACAAAGGATAATATAGTAATGGTAGAAGGAGAAATGCAGGAAATATCCGAAAAAGAACTTTTGGAAGCTATCCGCTTCGGCCATGAAGCTATCAAAGTACAATGCCAGGCACAAGCAGACCTTGCCGCAAAGATAGAAAAAGCCAAAACCAAAAGGGAGTATCCGCCCCTGGACGAAGATCATGAACTCGAAGAGAGAATAAGAAAAGAACTTTATGACAAAATATACGCTGTTGCCAAAAAAGCAATAAAAAACAAGAATGAAAGAAAAGATGCTTTTAATGAGATTAAAGAAACATTTATTGAATCTTTTACAGAAGAGGAGCTATCAGAAAAGCAAAATTTAATCGAAAAATATTTTGATGTTCTACATAAAGAAGCTATAAGAGCATTAGTGCTTGATACAAATATTCGTCTTGATGGCCGAAAACCGGCTGAAATACGTTCAATATGGACTGAAGTTAATTTTCTGCCTGCGGCACATGGTTCAGCAATATTTACAAGGGGTGAAACGCAATCATTGACGACCGTGACTTTAGGCACCAAGCTTGATGAACAAATTGTAGATGGTGCAGTTGTAGAAGGTACAAGTAAGTTTATGTTGCATTACAACTTTCCTCCATTTTGTACCGGTGAGGTGAAGATGATGCGTTTTACAAGCCGTCGTGAAATAGGGCATGGCAACCTTGCCCTGCGTGCACTTAAACCCGTTATGCCCGACGAACAGGAAAATCCTTATACCATAAGGGTGGTGTCAGATATCCTGGAATCAAACGGTTCATCTTCGATGGCTACCGTTTGTGCCGGAACAATGGCGCTGATGGATGCCGGCGTAAAAATATCAAAACCCGTATCAGGAATCGCTATGGGGCTTATAGCAGACCCAGGTTCAAAAAAATATGCAATATTATCAGACATACTTGGCGATGAAGATGCCCTTGGTGATATGGACTTTAAAATTACAGGTACAGCCGACGGAATAACAGCCTGCCAGATGGATATCAAAATTGAAGGCTTAAGTTATGAGCTTATGGAAAAAGCACTGGAACAAGCCAAAAAAGGCAGACTGCACATTCTGCAGGAAATGTGCAAATCATTATCGAAACCACGCGAAGACTTTAAATCCTTCGTGCCAAGAATCGTTAAACTTACGGTTCCCAAAGAATTCATCGGGGCAATTATCGGCCCGGGAGGAAAAGTAATACAGGAAATGCAAAAAGAAAGCGGAAGCACCATAGTTGTCGAAGAAGTTGGCGAATATGGTGTCGTTGATATAGTGTCCGAAAACAAAGCTTCAATTGACTGGGTTGTGGAAAAAATAAAAGGTATTACTACAGTGCCCGAAATTGGAGAAACGTACAAAGGTACCATTAAAAGCATTGTGGCTTTTGGCATGTTCATCGAAATATTGCCCGGTAAAGAAGGTTTACTGCATATTTCGGAAATAGAATGGAGAAGACTGAACACAGTTGAAGACAGCGGCCTTAAAGTGGGAGATGAAATTGAAGTTAAATTGCTAGACGTTGATAATAAAACCGGTAAACTGAAATTGTCAAGAAAAGCTCTTTTACCAAGACCGAAAAGAAGATAAAAGATAACAGTATTTGTTCATTTTGTCAACTGACAATTTGTTAATAAATATCAACTATCAAATTTGAACAACATGTTGGTAAATTATAATCAATAAGCACCTAAATTTATTTTGTGGAAATACTTGTAGCACCTTCCATTCTTTCTGCTGATTTTTTGAGGCTCAGGGAAGATATTCAGATGATAAACAAAAGCCGGGCCGACCTTTTTCATTTGGATATAATGGACGGCAGGTTTGTGCCAAACATTACATTTGGTTTTGGCATCATCAAACAAATAAAAACGGTCGCCGAAAAACCGCTTGATGTACATCTGATGATTGAAGAGCCCGACAAGTATTTGGAAGAATTTAAGAATTCCGGTGCTGATTATCTTTCCGTGCATTACGAAACCTGCCCGCATCTTCACAGAACCGTTTATGCTATAAAAAAACTCGGGATGAAAGCCGGCGTTGTTATCAATCCGCACAACCCCGTTGAACTACTTACAGATATCGTAAATGATGCCGATTTCTTCTTACTGATGAGTGTAAATCCCGGTTTTGGCGGACAAAAATTTATCGCTCAAACTATTAACAGGATAAGAAAGCTGAAAAACATCCTCAAAGCAAATAATTCAAAAGCCCTGATTGAAGTTGATGGTGGTGTTGACCTCAACAATGCCAAACAATTAGCCGATGCGGGTGCAAATATCCTGGTAGCAGGAAACAGTATTTTCAGAACCGCCGATCCCCCGGAAACCATAGCTAAACTGAAAGCGGTCAGTCAAAATTCAATTAGTGAAACATGACAGGTATGAAGTAAAAAACGATGCAGAGCTACATACCATCTTATTTGTTGATAAAAAATTATCAATCCCAAAAATTCAGGAATAGTATCATAGCTAAGACTAATGTATAATATTATTATAGCCGGCTTTTAAACAAACCGGTATAATGATACCGGTAAACCCACGCCAGGTATATATGAGCTATCATCATTACCAGGCTAAGAGGTAAACTGCCCGGATTAAGAAATAAATTGAAAAGAAAAATGTTCAAATTCACCGGCATTAGAACTACTAATGCCAGTGCCACATAGAACCCGGAAATTAAAAGTACGCCCATAGATATTTCCACAAATTTCAGAAAAAGCATAAAATATGGCGCACTCTCAAGGCAATCAAAAAATTTTACCGCATCATCAGCAATATATGCATCAAAAGGTATAAAATTAAAAAAATAATTCAAACCGAAAATTATAAAAACCCCTCCAAGCAGATACCTGGCAATGTTTATCATAAACCTGTCTGTCATAATTTCAAATCTTGTATTAAAATTATTATTTCAAATTATTCAAATCAAAAATAATAATTTTCAATAAACAAAATTATAATTCTTCACAATAATATGTGGGCTAAATAATATTTTGATGTCCCGGAGAAATAAATTACTTTTACGCTATGGAATCAAAACGAACAATCAATTCGAATAATAAAAAACCACGAATGCACAAATAAAAAGAAAGCCACGAATGCACGAATAAAAAAACGAATAATATTCGTACTCAATTGGCTTCGCCGAGTTCCACAATGTTACTCCCTTCGGTCGTGATCTCCCGTTGGTCGGTACGTTTCGGTTCGTGTATTCGTGGCTATATCTAACTTTGATTTAATAATTTAAAGGCCAGCACATTAAAATCAGATTTTGCCAAAATTAATTCATTTACTCGTAGCATATCAAAATATTATTTAGCCAATATATGCCTGATCTGAACAAACCGGAACCAAACAAGAAAATATTTTGCAAATATATGGATACTCATTTTCCGCAAACAGACACAAAATATTCTCCAATCTATTTGTGACCATTTGCGGATTAAATATTATTAAAGTACAACTTAATTAAAAAAAATTCCCGTTTTATACAATCTTTTTTTACTTTAGCAATTTTTATTATTATTAATAAATCAAACACTACTTTTTCCATATGGGAATTGCGCGAGACACAAAATATATTTTTGTTACGGGCGGGGTTACATCATCACTTGGCAAAGGCATCATTTCTGCTTCATTGGCTAAGCTTTTACAAGCTCGTGGATACTCGGTGACCATTCAAAAGCTTGACCCTTATATAAACATTGATCCCGGAACCTTAAATCCTTACGAGCACGGGGAGTGCTACGTGACTGAAGACGGTGCCGAAACAGACCTGGACCTTGGGCATTATGAAAGATTTCTTAACATTACTACATCGCGGGCAAACAATATAACAACAGGGAGAATTTATCAATCCGTTATCAATAAAGAACGTAAAGGCGAATACCTGGGAGAAACCGTACAGGTTGTTCCACACATAACAGACGAGATAAAACATTGTATTAAGCTTTTAGGTGAAACCAACAAGTATGATTTTGTCCTGACAGAAGTTGGCGGTACAGTAGGCGATATTGAATCGCTGCCATATATAGAAGCCATCAGGCAATTGAAATTTGAACTCGGAAAGAACAGCCTGGCTATACATTTGACACTTATTCCATATCTCTCAGCAGCCAAAGAATTAAAAACCAAGCCCACTCAACATTCGGTAAAAACATTGCTGGAATATGGCGTTCAACCGGATATTCTTGTCTGTCGTACCGAAAAAACATTAAATCAATCCCTTAAAGACAAAATTGCTCTTTTTTGCAACGTTGACACTTCATCAGTTATTGAGTCAATAGATACAAGCTCAATTTACAAAGTACCTCTGTTAATGAAAGAAGAAGAGCTGGATGTAGTGGTTTTGAAAAAAATAAGTATGGACACACATGGCGATCCGGATCTTGAAAAATGGAATACTTTTTTGTATCGCCTGGAAAATCCCGAACATATTGTACGTATTGGCCTGGTTGGCAAATATATTGAGTTGATTGACGCTTATAAATCAATTATAGAATCGCTTATTCATGCCGGTGCGACTAACGATTGTAAGGTTGAGATTAAACTTTTACAATCCGAGCGGCTCAATGAAAAGAACATAACAAAAAAGTTGAAAGACCTTTCGGGAATTATAGTTGCACCCGGATTTGGCGACCGCGGCATCGAAGGCAAAATTTTAGCTGCAAAACATGCCAGGGAGAATAAAATCCCGTTTCTCGGCTTATGCCTTGGTATGCAATGTGCAGTAATCGAATTTGCAAGAAACGTCCTGAAACTCAAAAATGCTCATTCAACCGAAATGAATACCAATACACCTTACCCCGTAATTGATATTATGGAAGAACAAAAGAAAGTTACCCTGAAAGGCGGTACAATGCGCCTGGGTGCTTATCCGTGTGATATAAATACTCAAAGTAAAACATTTTCCATATACAAACAAAAGCATATTTCCGAAAGACACCGGCACCGGTATGAATTTAACAATGAATATCTCAGCGATTTTGAAAACAACGGAATGAAAGCCCCAGGCATTAATCCAAATGCCAACCTTGTTGAAATAGTCGAACTTATTGATCATCCATGGTTCATTGGAGTACAGTTTCATCCCGAATACAAAAGCACTGTGGCAAACCCGCACCCTCTGTTTGTAAGCTTTGTAAAAGCTGTCCTGGATCATAAATAATATGATCTATAAAGTTCAAACCAAAAATAATGTTAAGTTTTTTTATTTTCGCTATTTTAAATTTATTTGGTTACTGGAATTAGTTTATTTGATATATCTTTGCAATTTTAAATTTTGCCCCAATGAGTCGTAAAAATATAATAGGCTTAATAATCATTTTGTTTTTAATGATCGGCTACAGCATCTGGCTGGCTCCAACGGAAGAGGAACGAAGGGAACAGTGGGAAAAACAGCAATTAGAGCGGGAAAAGGAGCGAATACAAGACAGTATTGCCCTTGCCGAAAGGGAAGAAGCTGAAGACAAACCTGTTACAATAAAAGAAGAAGAAACAAAAAAAGAAATTATTGCAGATCCGGAACTTGCTAAACCCGACACAATAATTGAAATTGAAAAAGACAAATTACTGGAAAAATTCGGAGTATTCACCGGTAGTGCAAAAGGCGAAAAAGAATTTTACACTCTCGAAAATGAAGTCTTACGCCTTCAAATAAGCAAGCAAGGCGGATATATACACTCCGTTGAACTTAAAAAGTATCTGACATACGATCAAAAACCACTTAAGCTTTTTTATGGCAACGATGATAAGTTTTTCTTAAACTTCTTCTATGGTAACAGGCATATCACAACAAAAGACTTTTTCTTCGAACCCCATTTTGATGAAAGATACCTTAAAGATGAAAATCATATAGAAGTTGAACCGGGCGATTCAACAAACTTCGCCATGCGCCTTTACGTTGATACTTCTACAGATGAAAACCCAAAATACCTGGAGTTCTCGTATGGACTTACAGGTAATAAATATATGATTGATTTCAATATTAGTTTTGTTGGGCTACATGATGTAGTAGCTGCAAATACCAGGCACATCAATCTCGACTGGAAAATCAATATGCCGCGCCAGGAAAAAAATCGTGATTATGAACAAAGCACTTCTTCAATATATTACAGGTTTGCCACACAGGAAATAGATGATTTAAGAACTAACCGTGATGATTCCGAAAGTATTAAAACCAGCGTTCACTGGATATCTTTCAAACAACAATTCTTCTCATCAATTATAATTGCTGAGAATAATTTTTTAAATGCCGAGGTAAAAAGCAACCTTTTTGATGATGATAACGAAGACTTCCTGAAAAAGCTCTCTGCTTCAATGGATATGCCATATTCGCCCCGGGAAGATAACCATTATCCCATGCGGTTTTATTTCGGCCCTAATCACTACCAGGTACTCAGTAAATATGATATTGACCTTGAAAGGCAAATACCTCTCGGATGGGGTATATTCGGCTGGATAAACCGCTTTGCCATTATCCCGGTATTTAACTTTTTGGATGGATTTGATATTAATTACGGCATTATTATTCTGATGCTCACTGTAATGCTTAAGATAATTCTACTGCCGATAGCATATAAAACATACATCTCTTCGGCCAGGATGAGAGTATTAAAACCGGAAATAGAGGAGCTCGGTAAAAAATTTCCCAAAAAGGAAGATGCCATGAAAAAGCAACAAGCTACCATGGCACTTTATAAGAAAGCAGGTGTTAACCCAATGGCAGGATGCGTACCAATGCTTTTACAGCTGCCTATTCTTATTGCTATGTTCAGGTTTTTCCCGGCCTCTATTGAATTAA
>PWZB01000175.1 GCA_003567625.1 Bacteroidales bacterium
CATTTTTGCAGCAAGCACGATTCTGCAAAATTAAAAGACTTTTTGATAATCAATAAAAAACCCTGCACTCATCCTTTTATCACCGCCAGCGGTTCAAGTTCCAGCAATATATCGACCAGGTCTTCCTGCAACCGCATAACTTCATCAATATCTTTGTATGCGCTGGCGGCTTCATCGAGGTCTTTATGTGATTTTATGGAATGGATGATATTTTTTTCATTGAGTTTTTTTATTTCTGTTTTCAGGTCTAGGCTACGCATAGCTTGTTTTCTTCCCATAACCCTTCCGGCGCCGTGCGAACAACTCTTGAAGCTATCCTTGTTGCCCTTGCCCTTTACGATATAGCTGTTTGCTCCCTGGCTTCCCGGGATAATGCCTGTCGTGCCTTCGCCCGCATAGGTTGCTCCCTTACGATGAACCACAACCTCTTCACCAAAATGTTCTTCTATTGCTGCATAGTTATGTGCAATATTTATCATAGGTGCTGTCCGGAAATCAGCACCGAAAGTATTTTCAAAGACTTCTATGATATTTTTTGTCATAAGTTTACGATTCGCAAATGCAAAATCAACACAGTAATTCATTTCCTTGATATACGCCTGGGCCTCTTTGGTATCAAGCGGCAGGTAGGCCAACTGTACTTTACGCGGCACAGGGCTTTTCCACTTTTCATTTAATGTTATTGCAAGACTGTTGTAATAGTCTGCAACCTGCTTCCCAATATTTCTGCTGCCAGAATGCACCATTATCCATATCATTCCATCCGAGCCTTTCTGAATTTCAATAAAGTGGTTGCCCCCGCCAAGTGTTCCTGCCTGGTATGTAGCCCTGTCGTATTCGCGCCTGACAACATTAAGTGCATTAATATCATAACCCCGCGGCATATGCTCATGGCCCTGCCGCCTCTTATGATGCTTAAAACCCAAAGGTATGCGCATACGAATATCATTAAGCAGATCTATAATGGTTTTCCTGTCAATTTCCTTCAAATTAGTTTGTACCGCACACATCCCACAGCCAATATCGACACCAACAGCATTTGGTATTATCACATTACGGGTTGCCAGCACACCACCGATAGGCATGCCAAAACCCTGGTGGC
This sequence comes from Bacteroidales bacterium, assembly GCA_003567625.1. Lineage (GTDB taxonomy): Bacteria > Bacteroidota > Bacteroidia > Bacteroidales > UBA7960 > PUKZ01. Next base: position 1,103 of record PWZB01000175.1, read on the forward strand.
AGTCAGGCATCAAAGCAATATGTCTGAAAGCAAAAGGCAGATTAGCAAGGTTTTTGGCCTGCTCCATAGCTCCCTCTTCAATCTCATCAACCCACATTTTTATCGGTATGCGTCCGGTCTTGATCTCTCTTATCATATTATAAAACGTTTTATGTTATTTTGTTCCTTGAAAACCTGATCCTGGTATAACAGAAATAACAAATTACAAACTCTAAATTACAAAAAATATCCAATATCCGAAATCTTAATACAGAAACATGCCAGACAGAGTTAGAATTTGAATAATTTAAAGATTGGAATTTGTTTGATTTTTTTTAATTGTTTTTTATAATTTATTAAAAATCATCTAAAGTAATACAAAACAGATAAAAGCAATGTTTATTTCCAAAACCATGAACAAAACTAACCTTTAAAAAACAAATTATTTTGTAATTTCACGAAAATGTTACAGGATTCTGCAAATATCAAAAATTAACGTCTCATGATCTCCTGCCTGAAACCACCGATACTACTCAACGGATGGAAGCATCACCTGGGATATGTCAGCAGGATGATCGTTCTTTTGTGTGAGCGTGAAACTGTTTCGAAAGAAGAAATATCCAGAACACTTAAATCCATTGGCGGTTCACAATTCGACCTTTATACGGGCAATTTAAACGAAGCTGGCATAAGCGATCAAATAACCGCTAAATTGAAAAACAATAAAATTTTTTCCAAAACAAGGTATTTTGAATGGCTCGATACTGCAGACAAGGGTTTTCATAACATAAGTATTGATGATGGCTCTGTTTGGACTATGCTTAAAGGTAATTTTGATGATTATTACATTCATATTCACCCTGCAAGGTATTCTCCAAATACAATAAGAGTGAAAGCCAATCCCTGGAAGTCAGCCATTGCAAGTTTGATTTATTGTAAGATGAATATCAATAAAGCTTGTATAAAGAGTGTTATCAACAGATCACGGGAGGTTTTTGCCGGACTGGGACCTGTTCATGAGAAATTTGATCATACTATCATTGATCTTATCGGGATTATAGCAGGAAGGTATAATGATTTTAAAACTATATCTTAACCTCACCGTTATGATGTATCATAAAATCACGGTGTGATTTGAACATATTGATCGAATGGAGCAACAGGTTTTTTGTCTCAGACAGCAGATTGAAGAACAATAAGCTGTTACGGGTTTTAACCTTTGCTTTTTTGATAAGTTTTACCTGCATTTTTTTCAATCTGTCCAATTCGTACAATATATCTTGCTGCAATTGAATAACGTTTTCCACCCGGTCAAAATCATCAGTTTTAAGTACTTCCAGTATCTTGCCATATAATAAGGCAACATTCTCATTTAATTGCAGCAATTCTTCTTCCTGTTCGGGTATAACAGGTTTATGGTTGTTTTCGATGTGTTCATGGAGCGGTTCAACTATAAAATTGAGGCAGTGTGCTATTTCGCGCAGGTAGTCAATAATTTGCACGTAATAATGCCCTGTTTCAACAGAACCTTCTTCCAGTTTACGTAAAGTAAAGTAAACGTCTTTCTTGAGGCTTTTTGTATATTTATTAAATTCCTTGATGTGTTTCCTGGTATTTTTAAGTTTTTTCCGTTCTTCCAGTAAAAAAGAACTAATGGTTGTATTATAAAGTTTTGATACGGAAACAACTGTGTCAATGATAGTAGATTTGCATTGTTCCATTACATTTTCACCGCCCACCTCAACATCCACCTTATCTTTTTCTTTTTCTTCTTCTATTTCTTTCTTTGCGCTGAGTTTTTTATGAAGGTAATGAGTGCGGATAACAAAGACAAAAGCTATAGCAATAGCAATAACAGCTGCGGTTATTCCTCCCCAGCTTATAAACCATGCAAAGATAAATGCTACCGTAAAAGCGCTGAACGCTGTAAAGAACCATCCGCCAATAACCGTAATTACCCCGGTAATTCTGTAAACCGCACTTTCACGGCCCCATGCCCTGTCGGATAAAGAAGTCCCCATAGCCACCATAAAAGTGACATAAGTAGTTGACAACGGAAGTTTCAATGATGTGGCAAAGGCAATTAAAATACTGGCAACAAACATGTTAACAGAGGCCCTTAATATATCAAAAGATGATTCGTCTTTACTAATTCTTCTGCGCCGCATGTATAAAGCCCGGTCAAACCTTTTATCAATAAAATCCAAAACTTTTCCGGGCAGAACTTTTTTTACAGCTTTATTAACGTCACGGGCTTTTCTTACAATAGTACGAGCAAACAAAGACGATGAAAAACGTTCATACCCTTCCGACTGGCGGGCAAGGTTTACCTCGGTTTTAGAAACGGTACGTGCTTTTTTCGAGAAAAACAATGCCAGAACCATTATGCTTCCCGCTGCCAGCAAAAAACCCGTGGGTGTCTGTACAGGTTCAAGCAACGACTCCATGGTCATGGTTGTGGGTGTCTGCGAAGGATCGCTGATAAAAAATTTAAAAGATTCATATCCTGCAATAGGAACCCCGATAAAGTTTACCAGGTCATTGCCCGCAAATGCCATAGCTAAAGAAAATGTTCCTATAAGAACAATAACCCTGAAAATATTAAATTTAAATAATGAAATCAGTAACTGTGCTATAAAGGCAAACCCAACAAAAGAACAAAGCAGAATATAAAATGAATTTTGCTCAATCCATTCAATTGCTGATTCAGTCATGAATGAAGCCCCGCCGGCTCCTTTAACCAGGATGAAATATATTATTGCTGTTACCGCAATTCCACTCCATATTGCTCCGAAAAAAGGTAATTTTCTTTCATAATTAAAAGTGAATAACAGGCGCGTAAGGAATTGAGCAATTGAACCAACCGTAAATGCTATTACTACCGACAATAAAATACCTGAAATAATGAGCAATGCCCGTGCCGAATTAATATAATTGCCTAAATCCTGTGCCTGGGCAGCAACGTCAGTAAAATATATCTTGAATAAAGAAACAGCAACAGCCGCACCAAGCAATTCGAAAACAATAGATACAGTGGTTGAGGTAGGAAGCCCGAATGTGTTAAATGTATCGAGCAGGATAATATCGGTGATCATTACTGCCAAAAAAATGATCATTATCTCTTTGAAGTAGAACTGGTCGGGGTAAAAAACACCCTGACGGGCAATTTCCATCATACCACTCGAGAAGGTAGCACCAAATAATACACCAACAGCAGCAATTGAAAGTATTACATAAAATGGAGCAACTTTTGAACCTACCGCTGAATTCAAAAAGTTAACAGCATCATTGCCGAC